>CALKXS010000046.1 GCA_938003745.1 uncultured Algibacter sp. | reverse complement strand
CATCTTTAAAAGCTCCTGTTTCTGACTTAAATTCTCTACGCCACTTATAAAGTAAGCTAGGCGCAATCGAATATTCTTTGCTTAAATCGCTAACCTTGTAATCTGAGCTAACAAAATCAATAATGGTTTGCTTAAATTCTTTTGTGAAATTACCTTTTGTAATGGTTCCTAAGGTAAATAATGTGGCTTAGTAAATACTACCATAAAATTAGACATTCCATTCCATAAATTAGGTTCTGTAGATTTTACATCATCCAATTCTGGATCTTCATCAATTTTCTTTAAAATATTATCAATCTTATCAAGTTCTAAATCAATAATAACATCAAAATCCAACAGGTAAATGATGCGGTTGAAAAATTAAATAATAGACCCAGAAAAAGATATAACTTCTTAACACCTAATGAAAAGTTTAATGAATTTATAATTCAAAACTCTAGTGTTGCGTTTATGACTTGAATCCACCATTTAAAAAATCGTCGTCTAAAAATTTTTCGCTGTTCATAATATGTAAAATTTAAAATTAATCAAAAAAATATCTGGGGCATGCCCCAGATATTTTAAACTTTACACACTTGGTGAAATACTGCCGAGGGTTTATTATTTAATTGATTTGCTTAATACATATTCCGCATATTCAAAGTCTGATTGTGTATCAATATCAATATTTGCAAATTTATGATCTACCAAATAAGGAAAACCATTTGATGTGATTATTTCGTTATTTAAAATAGCTTCCACCTTTGCTATGTATAACAATCCGTTTTCAAAATATAATGGTTCTAAATCTTGACTACGTTGCCCTACTTTGTAATTAAATGGTAAAAACTTACCATCTGCTATTCTTCCTAATTTATGTTCATCTCTTGATACAGTAAAAACACTATCATAGTTTTGCTTCTTGTAAAGAAGAAAGCAGTCTTTTAAAAGAGATTTGGGCCTTAAAGGATTTGTAGGTTGTAATAAGATAACTGTTTCTACCTCTTCTAGCATATGTACAACATGTTTTAAAACAGAAATTGTTGGTTCCAAATCTCCAGAAATATGCTCTGGTCTATCAATTACTTTTACGCCATAACTTAGTGCTATCTTTTTTATTTTCAAACTATCTGTACTTACATAAATATCATCTATATAATCTAGGTTTTCTTTAGCATATATTATACTATGACCCAATAATGGGATATCTGCTAGTGGCAAAATATTTTTATTTGGCAATCTTTTAGAACCTCCTCTAGCAGGAATAACTACAATTGTCTTTAACTTTTTCATAATTACGGCCAATTTAAATGATTAGGAGCCACAACATCATTTTGTTCTAACTCATTTACTCTAAATCTACCTAGTGCAAATTCATTAACTTGCTTTGTTGCTTGTGTAATATAGTCTTCAGAAATTAGATTTAAAACTGTTCTTCGTTCTTTATAAAACGTGTTTAACCATTGTAAATCATTAATTTGAGATATGAATAAATTTAATTTATTCAATATATCATCTTTTGTATCTTGATAAGCTGAAACACTACCATAAGCAACAACAACCTTATCCATTATTGATTTTTTATAAGTAATAGCAAATACTGGAATGCCAAAAGCTATAGCTTCAATTAATTTTCCTTTTAATAATTCTGTATGCAAAATAGAATCTACAACAAACATACAATCTGCTTGCTTAACCAATTTTAAAACCTCAGTTCTATCCAATTTAAATTTTAAAGTTACATTTGGGATTGATGTTTTTAACCAAGAAATAGAAGCTTCATCATACTGAGATAACACAAAAATAAAATTAACATTCACTATTTGTTCTAATTTACAAAATGCTATTAAACTATTCTTAAAATCTTCTGTAAAGGCACTTTTATAAAACGTTCCAGTATATAATATATTAATGCTTTTCTTTTTTAAATTCCTTATATATAAATCTTCTACTTGACGCATAGCATGAGGAATCACGAAACATCTTTTTCTATCCAAGTCATAATTATCTGCCATTCTATCTGCTAATTTAGACGAAGGAAAAGTCCAAGCTTGAGCAATATTCTTAGTTTCTAAAAAAGTAAGTTGTTCAGCATTTAAATTATTTTTATCAAAAACACTGGGGTTTATAGGATCATTAACATTTACTATAAAAGGAAATGCTTTTATTTTAAAAACATTTAATATAGGCTGTAATGAAACGACAGGTAATATCCTACTCCAAACAACGTCTCCATCTTTTAATAACGTGTCTAAAACTCTGGTTTCTTTATTTATCCACAAAGCAATTTGTAATGAATACTTTGAGCCTGATAATATTCTATATATCTTATTTGAAAGGCTATAAAAAAACTTTCCAACTCCTTTTGATTGTTTGTATAAGAATGTTATTAGCCTTAATTTTTTTTGAAGCTGTCTTTTCCCTGAAATATAACGGTAATTATTAAAAGAAGATAATAAGTATATATCTTTTCTCGTAGACGAATAAACATCTAACCAATTCGTATTTACAATTGCTTCACTAGATTTCTGATCTGGATGAACAGAGTAAGCAGATATAATAGTACTTTTCGCCATTTACTTTGCTTTTAAACTATTATAATTTGCTTCCATTGTTTTCGGTAATCCTTTCCATCTGTAAAAGAAGTTTGAAACCCATTTATTTAAGATAAGTTTATAAAATATTTTATTTTTAATGATATAACTTAAACCTCCTATCTTTTTTTTATTTGAAAAATCAGAATAAATACCACTATCTTTTTCCTTAATTATATTATAATCTATCATCCAATTTTCTATAACATTTCCCATATGATAAGCATAACAATCTTGTGTAGTTACACGCCAATAATCATAATTTAAAGCTGCCTTATCTAAATAAGATTCAGAACCTCCTCCTAACTTATAACCTAAATAAGAAGTTATTTCCTTAAACTGCTGTTTTTTATATGTCGCTACAAAATGACCAGAACCTAATAATACATTAACCGCTTCATGCTCTATACCTAAGCTATACTGCAATAAATCTTTATTGTAAGTATTATCCCAACCAATACTTTTATAAAATAGCGCCATATCTTCTGGTGATTTTACGGGAAGAAACTTAAGTTTTTTATTAAAAAAATTATCAAAGATAGTATTCCCGCAATGTGCTTTAAACATATTGAATTGAGGCACTATCCCAACAACACCTACTTTAGGAAATGTCTTAAATATTTTAATTGTTTCTTGCTGCCAATGGTTTTTAAATAATACATCGGCATCTGTAATAGTTACTAACTCTATATTATGTCCTGCCAAACCTTTTAAAATAGCATTTAACTTACCTATGTTAGTTGTATGCATTACTTCTTGAACAAAACCCTCATGCAACAGGTAATCTAAATAATTAGCGACTTCTTTACAACTACCATTATTAACTAAAGTAAAAAAAGTTTTGTTATGTGTTGTTTTAAATAACGATTCTAAAGCTAACTTTAAAATACTAAGACTGTCTTTAAAATAATCTTTTTGATGAGGAATATAGATAGGCATAACCACATGATGTAAATATGTGGTTGGTTCTAAAATTTGGTCTTTATGTGGATTATAACCTATTCGCATTTAATAATTTGAAACTAAAAACAAATTACCTAAATCGCTATTAATTATTGACTTACCTAACAATGTATACCCTTTAGACTCTAAATACGCAACTATATTAGAAGTTACATCACTCTTAATGGATATGTCGCTTTCAACTAAAACCACTTTTGGTCTATACTTTTCCCTGTCATTAGTTTTTAAAATTTCTAAATCATAACCTTCAGCGTCTACGTCAAAAAAGTCTAATCTATCGTTAACTTGTATATACTTTAAACTATAAACAATAATACTTGCTTTTTTTATGATTTTATCTTCTAAATCATGTTTTTTTATAAAATCAAAACTCATGGTATTCATTGAGCTTTCTTCCAAAAAGTAATAATCTAAATTAGTTTCAGAGTTGCCAATTGCTGCATTAATAAAATAATCCTTTGGTCTATATTTTTTATACAGCTTATCTAACTCAGGATTTGGATCTATACAAATACCTTTCCACCCCCTTAAACTAAAATAGTACGTATTTGAAGATTTTACAGGGTCCCAACAACCTATATCTACATAAACACCAGGCGTTTGCTTATTTATTAATTTATTTAATTGGATATCATCCCCAGACTTAGAGAAACTAATATTATAACGCTTTCTTATAATTCTTTTTAATGCATTTATCATGTCCCAGATTTAATAATATTCTCTATGGTACTCTTAAAATTGTTATCACTAAAATAACCATTAAAAACATCTACTGGTTCTTGCTTTTCAATACTATGTAAAATTATTTTTTTTAATTTTGCTTTAACCTCCTCTAAATCGTTGCCAGTAGCAATATACCGCTTATCTTTTACCAAATCTCTCAACTCGCTACGTTTTGGTGAAACGCAAAATATTGGTTTTTGTAAAGATGCTAAAAAAGGAGCCTTTCCTACTAGGATATTACAATACAATGGCCCATTTTCTAAAATAATATTTATATCTGCTATGTATTTTTGCTCATAACAAGAGTTGGAAAAATTAAGCGTATGCAATATAGAAATGTTGGGATTGTTTATGTACTTCTTTTTTAATCCTTTTACATCTCCCCCTGCTAAACGTAACACAAAATCTGTTTCCTCTTTTATTTTGGAGTTTGTTTTTACTAAAAAATCATAGGCAGCTAATAAATTATCTATTTGCCTACCAAATTGAATAGACCCATGATAACTTAATGTGATTCTTTTATTTTTAGGAAGCGTATATTCTACATCTGTTAAATCAAAAACTGTCTCAGAAAATTGATGAGGCAATGTATAGAACTGCTTTCTAGACCCATATAAAAACTCCAAATCATGAGACATTTTATTTGCAGTAGTAATACATTTTTTAGCTTGAGACACCACTTGATACATAACTTTAAAACGAGTAAGCTCGTCCTTTTCTAATTCTTTTTTAGACCCTTGATACCAGAAAAAAGGATAAGGGTCATGAAAATTAATAATGGCCTTTTTTAAAATAGGTAAATCTTTTAATGCTAGAATAGTTTCGTGATTTAAACCTGCACTTCTAATAAACACATGATCATATTGTTTATCATCTATAGCTTTAATATGCTTTCCATAAGATTTATGTATAAATCTATCATACCAAGAAAATTTTAACACGCGCCTTGTAAATCTATTAATCCATTTTACTAAAAAGGTAGGTTTCAGATTTATAACATGAACATCTATTGAATTTACAGGTAACAACTCTAATTGGTCTTCATTTTTATGATTTTTTAAATAAAGTACATCTATAATATCATTAGGATAAACGCGCCTTAATTTAGCTATAAATGAACGAGACACGACACCTTCACTAGTTCCAGATATTCTTAAATCTTGTGCTATAATTAGAAACCTCATATTATATTTTAAACTTCTTAATTATATCATCAACAATTTGTTTTGACGCCGTTCCATCCCCATATGGGTTTGCGGTTATTTCATCTTTAACACCTCTATTTACAGCCTTCGTAACAGCTTTTACAATTTTATTAGTATTTGTTCCTACTAAGACTGATAAACCAGCTTTTACACCTTCTGGTCTTTCTGATACAAATCTGGTAACAATTACCGGCTTACCCAACGAAGGAGCTTCTTCTTGTATACCTCCAGAATCTGTAACTATAACATGAGACTGCTTCATTAACCACACAAAGGTTGGATATGTTACCGGATCTATTAAATGAATATTTTTATTATTTGATAACATATTATACACAACCGTTTTCACATTAGGGTTTAAATGCACTGGATACACTATAGAAACGTCTTTTGTTTTAGATATTTGTAAAAGTGCTTCACATAGCTGCTTAAAACCATCTCCAAAATTCTCTCTTCTATGTCCTGTTACTAATATTATTTTTTTATCAAACTTAATAGTTTGTTTTATAAGCGTAATCTCTTCGTTATTATAGTTATCGCTTTCAACTTTATTTAATGTCCAAAGTAAGGCGTCAATTACAGTATTTCCAACTTGTTTAATACTATTAGAAATAACACCTTCTTTTATTAAGTTATTGGTAGCTAAAGCTGTTGGCGTAAAATGTACATTCGCAATTTTACTCACCAACTGTCTATTAAACTCTTCCGGAAACGGAGATTTTATATTATAAGTTCTAAGTCCCGCTTCTACATGACCAACTTTTATATTTTTATGAAACGCTGCTAAAGATACCATAGACGATGTTGTAGTATCACCATGTACTAATACTAAATCTGGTATTTCATCAGACAGAAGCACTTCCATTTCATTTAAAATATTAGCACTTAATCCATTTAATGTTTGATTTTGTTTCATTAAATTTAAATCAAAATCTGGAACAATATTAAAGAAGCTTAATACTTGATCAAGCATTTCTCTATGTTGTGCTGTTACGCACACCTTTACATTTAGGTTTCTATTTTTTAATTCGTGAAACAACGGAGCCATTTTTATGGCCTCGGGGCGTGTACCAAAACAAAGAAGAATTTTCATTTTATTTTATATGTTTCTTATACAATCTGTAAAAAAATAATCGCAACGGTAAATGAAAATAAAATAAATTCCATTTTAAAGCTTTAAGCGTAGGCAATTCTAAAGTAATCATAATTCTTTGAAACAGATTGTACGCTTTATAGTCTAGAGAAACTTGAATAAAATAACGTAGAATCTCATCATTAAGCAATTGTTTTTTATTTAGATCGGTAATAACCAAATGTATGGCATCTGCGTACGATTTAAGACTAGCCTCATTCTTGTTATTAAAATCACCTGTTATTGATTCTTCATGTTTTCTCCCATAGTAAAGGGATTTGTCTATAGATATTCCTTTATTAACAGAAGTAATAATTCTTGAATACACTTCCCATTCTTCGGCATATTTTAGATGTTCTGTATAACGATGGCCAACATAACATTCTTTTGTCCACATCACTGCACAAGAATTAAATTGTAGCTCATTTTTCAAAATTTTATTTATATCATTTTTGTCAATATAAAAAGAGGAATATTCTTTAGATAAATTAAAATCATAATCAAATTCACCTCTAAAAACACGTCTTATATAACGACAAAAGGAAATATTATCTTTCGATAATTCTTCCAAACAAATCTCTAGATTTTGTGGATGAACAATATCATCATCGTCAAAAAAAATAATATAGTCTCCTTTTGCCAAGTCTAAACCATAATTTCTAGAACCAGGTAATCCTTTTTCATAGTTATCTGTTCTTCTTAAATATGAAAAGCGCTTATCCTTATTTAAAACAGGCGCTAAAACCTCTTCGGTATTATCTGTTCCTCCATCATCAATAATCAAACACTCCCAATTATTAAAGGTTTGATTCCGAATAGATTTAATAGACTCAATAATATATTGAGATCTATTATAGGTTGCCATTATAATAGTTATTATTGGGTTTACTTTACTCATTAATTCTACCTATTCTTAAAATTACAAGTATAAAATATTTGCACTTTACTTTTTCGGATTTCTATATTCTATTAACTGACTTCGTGTTAAAAATAAATTTATTTTTTTAGGTAGAAATCTTTCAACCCTATAGGCCATACGCCTAAATCTAACACTATATTTATTAGGAAGTAATCGATGAAACCTTTCCAAGGTTCCTATAGGGACAATACTTACATCATTAAAGTATCTATTTCCTATTTTTCTATAATTTTTAGACGAATTATCACGATCAGGATGCGGGTCATTTTCTTTCCATTGAGCAAATTCCTTCGTTTGAAACTTTGAAGGTCTTCCTGATACAGGAGTATACCACCTCAACTCATCTAAAATCTTACTATTAACAGCAGGCTCAAAATATCTTACCCTGCCATTAAGTTTTAAAACTTTTACTATTTTTTCTGTAAACTTTATTTCTTGTTCATAAGTTAAATGATGTATAAAAGCTTTACCTACTACAATATCATAATAATCTAATGTTAATTTAAATTTAAGAAAATCTCCATTTATAAACTTAATAGGAATTTTAAAATCATAACTCTTATTTAGACTTTCTATAATATCACCAGAAAATTGGGAAATATCATTTGCATGTACCTCAGCCCCTAAAGAAGCCATAACTGCTGCATTTGTACAATCTCCACAACCCAATTCCAATATCTTTTTACCCTTTAACTCTGCCTGAAAATTATTATGATATAGACCTACCCAACTTGTATGAGTTCTAGTCGCTTCTGCCATAAAACTTTCAACATTATTAATTTTATTTAAAATAGATTCTATATTGACATTATTATAAAATTTATCATAATGTTTTTCATTCTTAATTGTATTCTTTTCTGAAAAATCCATTTTATTTTAAGTTTTATTAAAACTCTTTTCTTATTACTAGAAGATTTTAATTAAGCATTGCTTTTATCCACTTTATTGGTCTTAACATCAACATTCCTATTTTAAATTCTAAACGCTTTGTATTCTTTATTTTTTCTCGTTCTTCATATTCTAATTTCGTAAGCAAATTATCAATAAGAAAATTAGGATCTTTACCAATAACATCTGAGTGCTTAGAATAGATATATCTAATAAGTTGGTATTTAACATTATTAGCTCTAGATGTTGTTGTTCCATCTCTTTTTCTATAATTATATAACTCTTCTGGTATAACCTCTGCAACGCCTCCTGTTTTTAAAAGATTAATATAAAATTCCCAATCTTCAAACCCTTTAGTCATAGATTCATCATAACCACCACATTGTAACCAATCTGATTTTTTAAACATAGCAGAGCCTAATGCATTGTTTGAAGATAAAAAATTTGAAACACTGCCGCCTTGAGGTTTATAAACATAATTATATCTTGTATTCTTAAAAATTAAATTAGCAAAGCAAGTTACTATTTTTATTTCGTTGTTCTTTTCTATTAAATCTAAAGCTTTTTTACAAAATGTTTTTTCAAAATAATCATCACTATCTAAAACTAAAATAAAATCTCCTTTAGCCTGTTTAATTCCATTATTCCTAGCACTGCTTTGTCCCAAATTCTCTTGAGTAATTAACAAGTCTATCTTTGGTTTCAATTTTTCTAACACCACTTTAGTGTCTATATTAGACCCATCATCTACAACAATAATTTCTTTTTCTAAATGTGTTTGATTGATAACGGAGTCTACTGCTTGTTCAATAAATTTAGCGTCATTATAACAAGGTATAATTATTGAAATTAAGCGATTCCTTTTCATTATAACTTTAGTTTAAACATATTTATTCATTATCTCTGTTAATTTTTCAACATAACTCTCTTTAGAATATGAAGCAATTAACATTTTATTTTTATTCCCTTCTTTTATTCTTTCATTTTTAGACAGTGCTAAAATTGATAATGTTTTTTTTAATTGCTTTTCATTATTTTCAATTAAAAAGGATGAATCTTCTAGTAAGCCTTGACAACCTGGATGATTTGTTGCTATTACTGGCAAACCATAAAGCATGTATTCCATAACGGAATTTGGCACACCTTCAATTCTTGAAATTAAAACACCTATATCTAAAATTGAAAGTACTTTTTCAACTTCTATATTAGATAACAATATCACATTCTCTTCAAGTTTGTAATCTTTAATTTTATTTGTTAACCTCTCATATTTACCAAGCGTTAATTCAGAATTATTTTTATTACCTAAAAACACTAGTTTTGATTTAGGGAATTCGTGAATAAAATTTTTAAATGTATCTAATAATAAGTCTTGAAATTTTTCTGGTCTGTAATGTGCTATCATCCCAATTACCAAATCATTATCATTTACACCTAACTCTTTTTTAACCGATAGCTTATCAAAATATTTATATTGCATTGTTAGGTATTGTGGTAATATATGCGCCCTATTTTCAGCTAGTTTATAATCTTTTCTAAATAGCTCTAAACCATTACTTGCGTTAGCTACTACACATGGAATATTATTTGCTGCAATAGTTTCAAAAACATCGCTTCTTTGAACATCTAAACCTAATTGGTGCCAAAAAGTAAATTTTACAGTTGGCAATAATTTATATAGAAAATAAGCTACTTTTGAAGGAAAGTTTAAAAACGGTATAATAACATCTATCTTATATGTTTTCAAACCTTTACGCATTTTAAAGAAACTTTTAGTCGACCAGATAAAACGTTTTAAGTTTTTTACACTCAACTCTTTTCTCAGTACCAAATAAGGTTCTCCAAAATGAATCACCTTTTGGACACCAGATTCTGCAAGATAACGTTCAAATTCGTTGGTCGTTTTATCAGAATGTGTTAACAATAAGTAAACTTTACAATTATACTTTTCGGCAAGAAATTTACTCAAGCCAAGGCATTGCCTTTCTGCCCCTCCTAAACCTCCTTCATGAAGAATCAACAAAATGTTTTTATTATGAAAATCCATAATTATTTTAATCTAAAACATAATTTTACCCAAATCTTGAAATCTCTATAACTTAATAACGAATAATTCATTTTTAAAAATTCCAAACAATTATAAAAATCTACTTTTTTATTTATTGATCTCAATAACCTCAATTGTATTTGAGATATTTCGAGTAATAAGCTTCTTTTATTCTTTTGTGAAAAATTCAAATCCTCACTACAAGTAGTTACGATTCTATTTAAGTCAAGAATTTCTTTTACACTTTTTAACGAGTAAGGTGCTACATGTAATCTAGTAAAAATCTCTGCACAATAATCTGTTTCTAAATTAAAATTTGAAAAAAAAAAATTATAACTAACTTCTATATTTTTAACAAATAGTTTATTTCTCTCACTGTCCTTTTTTATACTATTTGTTAATGATGCATCATGAATTCTATAGTGATATAGTACTTTATCTATATGATAAAATTTATATTTTTTTAAACACTGCAACCAAAAATCATAATCTTCAACTAAAAACAAGGCTTCATTATACTTCTTTGAGTTTTCATAAACTTTATAGTCATATAAAAAACAGGCACCAATACAATTCAATCTGATTAAGTTATAATAATCTAGTAATCTAATAATGGTATTTTGATTTTTATTTATCATATTGTAATTAGCATAAACAATATCTACTTTTTCTTTATTTATTGCATCAAGCATGATTTGAATTGCCGATAAATCATAAAAATTATCATCACTAGTCCAAGTAATATAAGTTCCTTTAGCCTGGTCATGTCCAATATTAAGACTTGCAGGCAACTTTTTATTTATTAAATTATTAATTACTTTTACTCTTTTATCTATTGCTATATAGGCTTCTATTATACTTAGAGTAGAATCTATTGAACAGTCATTGACAATAATTAACTCAATATTTTTATAGGTTTGATTTAAACAACTTTCTATTGATTGTTTTATATATTGTTCACCATTATAAACAGGTAAGACTATAGATATGAGAGGATCTTTTTCCATAATCTTTTAGGTAGTTTTTTTATTTTTATAATTTGAGGCAATAAGACATACTTTAACCAACGCTTAAAATACCATATCTTGTAATCTATTTCTTTAGTTTTATTATTATAAATTACTTTTTTATAAAAATCTACTTCCTTTTGAGAAACTATTTTTTCATCAAATCTTTTAGTAATTATATCTCTTGTATTATTGTTAATAGAAAAACTATTATCAATCTCTAAAATAGAATGTGCTATAGATTTTGGGTTTTCATAATCATCAATTAAAACATTCATAACTCCATCATTGATTAAATATTCATTCATTGGAGCTATATTAGACGTTACAATCTTAGTTAAACAACTAGCTGCTTCTGCGAAAACCAGACCAAAACCTTCCCACCTACTAGGGGCACATAGAACATTTGCTAAATTATAAAAAAGTAGTAATTCATTATTTTCAATCTTTTCTATATTAAAAACTCTATCATCCAATTCTAAGTTTTTTATTAGCATTGAGTATTCATCAAACTCTCCTTTACCTATTAAAACTAAAATAAAATCATTATTTAAATACAATAAACTCTTTAATACATTATCTATATTTTTTTGGTGAGTTTTTCTTCCAACATGTAATATTATCTTTTTATTAAGATGTATTCCATAATTACTTAGAATAGAATTATTTGTTTTTTTTTGACTAAATAAAGCTGTGTTAACTCTATTCCCTAAAATCCCTATATACTTTTTTTTAGCTAAATGGTTGTCTAATAAAATATTTTCAATCACATTACTCATAACAAATATAAAGTCTGAAAACTTTAAACTATCATGAATTAATTGTGGGTTTGTATCATGTACACTAGACACTACAGGTATACCAACAACTCTATTGTAATTTGCATAATCTGTTGCCCAATAACCTCCATAAGCTCTTACACATAAAGGACTAATCCTTTGTAATTCTTTTTTGAAATGTTTATCTGATTTAATGGGAATAATATTTAAACCATAAACTTTTCTATATTCTTTTTCTAAAGGAGATAACACATACACCTCTTCAAAAAAAGAATTAGGATTATAATAGTCTTTTAACCATGAAGATGTCCCTTTAGCTTCATAAGCACTTATGGGATCAGAAGGTATAACAACTAATTTATTCTTCATTTAAAGCCCAGTTAGAATTAAAAACAACATCCCCTTGCTTTCTATTTAGTGATAAACCATTATTAAAATAATTATTGTCTATAACATCAAAAAATACTGCATCATATATTACTTCCAAATTTTTTCTAGGCATATTAGTTCCAATAGCAATAAACGCTTTATAACATCCTTTAACAATATTTAATGAATTAATTGTACATGTTAAACTATCTCCATGACTAAACGATTTATCAAAATTATTATCTAAATGTGTTCCTATTGAAAAAACTCTTCTTTGGTCTTCATTCTCAACCCCTAAAAAACAATAATTAATTTTTTCTTTATAATTCCCTTTAAATATAATTTTAAGCATGAATTCTTTTCCTATTTCTATTGGATTATTTTGAACTTCAACTTTTTCTACAAACTTAGATTTAAACACATTATCACTTCTGGTCTTCATTGACTCACTCAAATATTCTTGAATTACAGCATCTGTATTCCCAGTCATGTGTACTGTTCCATTTTTCAACATTATTGTTCTATCACATAGATTCCTAATAGATGCCATGTTATGACTAACAAATAAAACAGTACGTCCTTTACCTCTAGAGATTTCTTGCATTTTACCAATAGCTTTTTTCTGAAACTCAGCATCTCCAACAGCAAGCACTTCATCTATAACCAATATTTCCGGTTCTAAAAAAGCCGCTACTGCAAAAGCTAAACGCACCGTCATACCAGAACTATAACGTTTTACAGGAGTATCAATATAACGTTCGCAACCAGAGAAGTCTATAATTTGATCTATCTTGGAATGAATTTCTTTTTTTGTCATTCCTAAAATAGCTCCATTCAAATAGATATTTTCACGGCCTGTCATTTCTCCATGAAAACCTGTCCCCACCTCCAGTAGAGATGCAATACGTCCTTTAGTTTTTATTTGACCAGTAGAAGGACTAGTTACTCTTGATAATATTTTTAACAATGTAGATTTTCCAGCTCCATTTTTACCAATAATACCTAAAACCTCTCCTTGTTTTACTTCAAAATTAATATCTTTTAAAGCCCATACGTAGTTTGAATTACCTTTTGAACTTCTATCATTTATTTCTCCTACTATTAAATATGGATCTTCCTTTCCTCTTATTCTATGCCACCACCTATTTAAATCATGAGTTATAGTACCTGTACCAACTAACCCTAATCGATATTGTTTACTTACATTTTCGGCTTTTAATATAATATTATCCATCATTAAACCGTGTCTATAAATTGTTTTTCCGTTCTATTAAATATAATCAAACCTAGTAAAAAAACTAAAATACTAATGATTGTGATATAGCCTATTTTAAAGAGAGAAACCTCTCCTACTCCAAGGGCTAAATATCTAAATAACTCTATGACTGTTGTCATAGGATTGAACTCTATCAAAACTCCAACATAATTTGGTAAAACACATTCACTCACTTTCTTTTCTATTAATGATATTGGATACATAACTGCAGATCCATACATAAGTAATTGAACCCCAAAACTAACCAAAAAGCTTAAATCACGATATTTAGTTGTCATAGACGAAATAATCATTCCTAACCCCAAGCCTAATAATGCCATTACAAGAACAACAAGGGGAAACCATAAAACAGCTATGTTCACTTGAATATTAGAAGCGCTTTCTGTAAAAAAAACAAAATAGATATAAAAACAAATAAATACTAATAACTGTATTCCAAATTTTATGAGATTTGATACAATTGTAGATATTGGCATGATAACTCTAGGGAAATAAACTTTACCAAAGATACCTTGATTTTTCTTAAAGGTATCACTTGTTCCATTAAGACAAGTACTAAAATAGTTCCAAGCACTAATACTAGCTAGATTAAACAAAAACGGAGGTATTCCATTTCCTGTTTTTATATCGGCTATATTATTAAAAATCAATGTAAAGATAATTGATGTAAAAAGCGGTTGAATAAAGTACCACAATGGACCTAAAACTGTTTGTTTATATAATGTAATAACATCTCGTTTTACAAATAAAAATAATAAGTCTCTATAATTCCAAATCTCTTTGAAATTTAAATTTATAACACCTTTATTGGAGGTAATAGAATAAAGCCATTCATCTTTATCTTCTTTGATCAAATCAATATTATTTTTTATTCCTACTAAAAATAGCATTAATCTTTGTTAATAACCCTGTCTTAGATTCAGAGTTCTCATGATAACCATTAGCATAATTACCATAACCATACCCGTACCCGTAACCATAACCGTAGCCATAACCATATTTAGCTTTCTGATCATAACCGTTGTAAATAAGGCTAATGTTTTCTATCTGTTTTGCTTTATATTTTTCATTTATAAAATTAAGCATTCCTTTTTTTGTATAATCCTGCCTAACAACATATAACGAAGTATCAACAAAATCTAATAACTCTAATGCATCTGCTACCAAACCTACGGGAGGTGTATCTAGAATAATATAATCATACTGTGATTTTAAAGTTATTATAAGCTCTCTAAGCTTATCACTTATCAACAATTCTGAAGGATTTGGAGGTATTGGCCCTGATATAATTAAATCTAAATGTCTAACTTGTGTTTTTTGAATAATATTTTCAAGTGGCTCTTGGCCTATTAAATAATTTACAACGCCCACATCATTTTTTATATCAAAATCTCCAAATATTTTTGGTTTTCGTAAATCCAAACCTAACAAGATCGTTTTCTTACCACTTAGAGCAAAAACAGTTGCTATATTTATAGAACAAAATGTTTTTCCTTCCCCACTTACAGAAGATGTAACTAATAACGTTTTAGCTCCCTCTAATTTTTGCGTTTTATAAAAGTATTGAAGATTAGATCGTATAGCTCTAAATGCTTCCGCAACTGCAGATTTTGGCTTCCTATGAACCACCAAATTATTATCTAATTCATTTTTTCCTACAACTCCTAAAAATGGAATAGGAGATAATTGTTCCACATCCATTGGACTATGAATGTTTTTATCTAAAAATGTTAAAACAAAAGCAAATAATAAAGGTATTAATAATGCTGCAAATAATACAAACACATATCTCACATTTAAATCTCTCCCTAAAATTGTAGCTCCCGTATTTTTTGCAGAATCTATAACTAATATATCAGAAACATTAGACGCCTTGATAATTTCAGCCTCTCCACGTTTTGCTAAAAAAACATTATAAGTTTGTTCACTTAAAGAATATTGTCTCTCAATAATTATTAGTTTTTGCTGGTCTTCAGGTAATTTATTGAATTGAGACTCTATTTTACTTAATGCTAGATTAACTGTTTTTAATTCTCGTTTTAAAGAACTGGTTGCTGCACTTATATTTTCTATCAAAACACTTTTCAATCCATCAATTTGTCTATTTAAATCACTAAAAACTGATGCATCATTACGAACAGAGTATTGTAATTTAGATTTCTGTACAGATAACTCGTTAATCCTTGCTACATTATTTAATATATTCCCATCTTCTATACCTGCAATGGATGGGGCTGGTACATCTGTAAACGAATCACTGGTTAAAAGGTAGTTTTTAAGGTCCGAATAATAATTTAACTGTCTATTTGTTTCTTCTTTTTTAGAATCTAAATCTGTTAATTTATCATTAAGTGTTACACTTTCTTCATCAAGATTATAAATCTTATTCTTTTTTCTATAATCATTTAAAGCTTCTGCATTCTCAGACAACTCTCCTTTTACTCTTGATATTTGCTCATCAATGAAACTTATCGCATTAGTTGCATATTGATTTTTTCTACCAAGTTGATCTTCGCTAAGAACGAGTACAACTGTATTTAAATAATCAACAATTTTCTCTGTGTTTTTATCTATTAAAGAAATATCTAAAATAGGAGAATTATTAAAATTAGAAACTCCTGTTCTAGATTGATAACTTGCTACAACGTCATCAAAATTATTAAACTGTATAAAATACTTTTCTCCTGCTACAGTCTTTCTATTTTCTGCTAAATTAACAACACCTTTCAAAAATGGTAAAGCAAAAGGTTCTCCCAATTTAAACTGCTTCTTATATATGCCTATTGGCACATCTACATTAGAAAACGCTTTAGTAATATAATTTTGAGACGTAACAACACTACTTAAAAACTCTATTTCTATTTCAAAAACATTGTCATCTATAAAGGTTATACCTATTGGCACATTTATAAGTTGAGAAAAATTATAATCATGCTCAAACCTAAAAGGAGCCAACTTATATATATCTTGTTTTCTAAAACGTCCCTGTTTTAAGTAACTTTTATAAAACTCTAAACGATCTACAACCTTTTCATGATGAGAGCGCGATTTTAAAGTCACCACCATGGTTTGAATTTTTGAAGTAACACCTCCCCAATTAAATGTTAGACTAGCATTAGATGTAAACAAAGGATTAGAATCATCTTCGATAGAAAGTTTTGTAGCTAATCTATATGAGAATTCTTCTCTTATATTTTTTTGATATACATAAAACCCACCTATTAATAATAGTATTACAAAATACTTCCAATAATTTAATGCCCTAAATAAAAACTTTTTTACATCAAAGCTAGAAGCAGAATCTGATGATTCAAATTCTTCAATCATATTTTAAAGATTTCGAGTTAGAAAATAAGTAGACACTAGAACAGAAAATACAGACACTATAGTTGTTAATGTTTGAGCTGCTGTTTCTCCAAAACCTATAGCCTTACGTCTTAAAGGCTTAACCATTATAATATCATTAGGTTGAACATAATAGTAAGGCGATTTTAAGGCTGCAATATCTGTTAAGTCTATATGATGAATCTTTTGTCCATCTGGGTATTGTCTTAAAATCACAATATCTGTTCTATCTCCTGTATTAGATATATCTCCTGCATTAGCCAATGCCTCTATAATATTTACACGGTCCTGGAAAAGTGTATACACTCCCGCTCCTCCTAATTCCCCTGTAACCGTATACCTTAAACCAGCCAATTTTACTATTACAAATATTTGAGCAGTTTCTTTAAAATACTTTTGAAGTAAAAGTTCTTTAACCCGCTCTTCTATCTCTTCTATAGTAAACCCAAGCACATTAATTTGACCTAAAATAGGAAATTCAATATTACCGTGTAAATCAACAGGAAACCCTGTGTAATATAATTCTTGTTGAGAAGTACCAACCTCATTGGTAGTTGGATTAAAAATTTCTACCAGTTCTTTATCTAGAGCTTTAACATTTATACTTAATAAATCATTAATTTGAACACGATAAGGCTTAACCAAGGTTTGTATTTGCAAAGAATCATTAACCATAGTCCCTTTATCCTGTAAATAAACCACATCTTTATTGGTTATACAAGACGAAAATAACACGCCTATTATCAAACAACTAACTAGAAAAAACTTTTTTAGCATATAGAAAATCGATTTACCACAAATATAACTTTTCACTAGGAAGAATAAAACTTATGACTCGTTTTTTGGTTTTTTATACGTTATTTGCAAAAAACAATAGCAGTTGAATTATTTAACAGTAGAAAACATATCAAAATCCTACGGAGAGCATACGCTTTTTAAAGGTATATCTTTTAGTGTTCACAAAGGTCAAAAAATAGCCTTTGTTGCTAAAAACGGTACAGGAAAAACATCCATTTTAAATATTATTTCGGGTGAAGATGAAGCAGACAATGGTAATGTAACATATCGTAAAGGTATTGCAGTTTCCTTTTTGTCTCAAGATCCAAAATTTGATCCAGATTTAACTGTTGAAGAAACTATTTTTGCTAGTGATAATGATATATTAAAAGTCATTAACAACTACAAAAAGGCGCTTTTAAATCCTGATGATTCTGAAGCTTACCAAGCAGCATTTGATGCTATGGAACTTCATGAAGCTTGGGATTTTGAAACACTCTACAAACAAATACTTTTCAAATTAAAACTTGAAAATTTAAGTCAAAAAGTAGGGCTACTTTCTGGTGGACAAATAAAACGCTTAGCTTTAGCAAATGCTTTAATTAACAAACCAGATTTATTAATTTTAGATGAACCAACAAATCATTTAGATTTAGAAATGATTGAATGGCTAGAAGCATTCTTCGCAAAAGAAAACATTACGCTTTTTATGGTAACACATGATCGTTATTTTCTTGAACGTGTTTGTAATGAAATCATAGAATTAGATGAAGGTCAACTATACAATTACAAAGGTAATTACTCTTATTATCTTGAAAAACGAGAAGCCCGCATAGAACTTGAGGCTATAGAAACTGGTAAAGCCAAACAACTATTTAAGAAAGAGCTAACTTGGATGCGTCGCCAACCCAAAGCTAGAACCACAAAATCTAAATCAAGAATTAACGATTTTGCAGATATAAAACACAGAGCGCACCAACGTAGAAACGACCACGAAGTACAGCTTGAGCTTAATATGGAACGTTTAGGAAGTAAAATTCTAGAATTTCATAAAGTATCAAAAGCCTTTAAAGACAAAAAAATTCTTGATAATTTTAACTACATGTTTCAAAAAGGAGAACGTGCAGGTATTATTGGGAAAAACGGAACAGGAAAAACTACTTTTTTAAATATATTAACAGAAACTGCAAAGCCAGATTCTGGTAAAGTGACAAAAGGAGAAACCGTAAAGTTTGGTTATTACACTCAAAATGGAATAAAAATAAAACCAGAACAAAAGGTTATTGATGTTATTCGTGAGTATGGAGATTATATTCCGCTAAAAAAAGGAAAGCAAATTAGTGCGCAACAACTTTTAGAGCGTTTTCTTTTTAGTCGTAAAAAACAGTATGATTTTGTTGAAAAACTAAGTGGTGGTGAGCGTAAACGTTTATACTTATGTACGGTTTTAATTCAAAATCCTAACTTTTTGATTCTTGATGAGCCTACAAACGATTTGGATATTGTAACTCTAAACGTTCTAGAAAGTTTCCTTATGGATTTTCCTGGGTGTGTTATAGTAGTATCTCACGACAGGTATTTTATGGATAAAGTTGTAGATCACCTTTTTGTTTTTAAAGGCGAAGGTATTGTTGAAGATTTTCCAGGGAACTATAGTGATTATCGCGCATATGAAGACAGTCAACCCGTAATATCTAAAGTAGATACTGAAAATAAAAAAGAAAAAAACGACTGGAAAAAAAACGTAAACAAGTTGTCTTATAATGAAGAAAAAGAGCTTAATAACATTGAAAGTAAATTAAAATCACTGGCTTACGATAAAAAAGAGTTAGAAGATAAATTTAACAATCCAGACTTAACTCAAGATGATATCAACAAATTATCAGAAGCACTTCAAAAATTAATTCATACCATGGACTCTAAAGAAGAACGTTGGTTTGAATTATCGGCAAAACTAGAAGAGTAACAGTTATCCCCTCGAGCGCAGTCGAGAGGTATTAAATGTCTATTAAATATTTAAGGTCTCGACTGCGCTCGACCAGGCATAGTAATATGTTTTATCAAATTAATCAATACATAAAATTCCTTTTAAAATCGTCCAATCAACATGGGGTACACTCCCCTTTTGTTTATAATTTAATTACTAAATGTTTTTATGATAAAACAAAACACGAAGCTTATCAAAATATTTTAAATTACAAAAAAGCGCTTTTAAAAAACTCAAACACTGTTAAAGTGACAGATTTAGGCGCTGGTTCCCAAGTTATGAAACTAAAGGAACGTACAGTTTCAAACATAGCAAAAAACGCGGGCAGCACTAATAAAAGATCTAAATTACTTTACAGACTTACCAATTATTTTAATTCTAAACATATTTTAGAAATAGGAACATCTTTAGGCATTAGTACACAAGCTTTACACTTAGGTAATACCGAAGCAAAAATTACCACTATTGAAGGCTGTGTAAACACTTCAAATATTGCAGAAAATAGTTTTAAATCTAATCAATTAAAAAACATTCATTTAATTACCGGCGATTTTAATGATGAAATAAAAAAACTAACTTCAAACACATACGATCTTATTTTCTTTGATGGTAACCATAAAAAAGAACCAACTCTACTGTATTTTGAAACACTATTAAAAACCACACACAACGATTCTGTTTTCATATTCGATGATATTTATTGGTCTAAAGGCATGAGTGAAGCCTGGGAAACTATAAAAAAACACCCAAAAGTTACCGTAACTATAGATACTTTTTATTGGGGTTTTGTATTTTTTAGAAAAGAGCAGCTTAAAGAACATTTTGTTATTAGAGCTTAAAAAATTAAATTGCAGTAGGTTTTCAGCTTCAAAACAAAACGGCTAAATAAAAACGAATTAAAACAACCTTTAATATCTAAAGGTGTTTATTTCTAAATCTGGAACAACTAAACATATGGCTAAATATTACGAAGCATCAGGTAAATTCGATTATAAATCATTCTTATATTTCATCTTAACATCTATAACAATTTTACCTTTACTAGGCTTAGTATATGCATATTGCATATGGTACATTCCATTTATATACATAAACTTTATTATTGCGGCAGTTCTAGGTTTTATAATTTCTTGGTTTACAAGAAAAATTGTAATTAAACTGGGTAAAGTAAGAAATACAACTTTAGCGCTTATATTTGGATTACTAGCAGGTTTAATATGCATGTATTTCCATTGGGCTGTCTGGGTAGACCTTGTTATAAATGCAGAAGAAAATTATGGCAACTCTACAATTGGTATTACAGTAAGTAATATTAAAATTTTAGATGTATTTGCTTTAGCATTGCAGCCAGATACATTATTTAGTATTATACAAGAAATTAATAAATATGGTACTTGGGGGTTACGCTCTGCAACAGTTAGCGGTGTATTTCTTAGTATTATATGGATCATAGAACTACTAATAATAGTAGGTATTTCAACCATCATTCCTATAGCAACTGCAAAAGAACCATTTTGTGAACTAGATAATAAATGGTTTAAAGAACATATCCTTCCTGCTTTTAATTACGTAGAAAACAGACCAGAATTTCTTGCCAATTTAGAGCAATCTAATCCTGAAACTTTTAGTGAGCTTAAAAAAGTTGAAAATCTTGAACGCAATCATAGTGTATTCACGCTTTATAAATCAGAAAAGGGAGATAACTACCTATCTGTTCAAACAAGAAGGGCAAAAAAGAATAAAAAAGATGAAATAGAATTTAATGAGATTGATGTGGCAGAATACATTCATCTTAATACAGAGTTAGTTAAACTTTTACCTGATTTAGCAAAACAATAAAACGATCATCTCATGAAAATCTACACCAAAACAGGTGATAAAGGCACCACAGCACTATTTGGAGGCACACGAGTAGCAAAACACCATATACGTATAGACAGTTACGGTACTGTCGATGAATTAAACTCACATATGGGGTTAATTCGCGACCAAGATATTAATGAAGCTTACAAAGAGTTAATTGTTATTATACAACATAAACTTTTTACGGTTGGCGCAATTTTGGCTACCGATCCTGAAAAGGCTATTTTAAAAAATGGAAAAGAACGTTTGAATATTGAAAAAATTTCTTCTACAGATATTGAACTTCTAGAGCAAGAAATGGATATTATGAACGAGATTTTACCACCCATGACGCATTTTGTTCTCCCAGGAGGACATCAAACGGTGTCATTCTGTCATATAGCGCGTTGTGTTTGCAGAAGGGCAGAACGCTTAGTCACAGCACTTAACGATATAGAACCTTTTGAAGCGAACGCTTTAACATACCTTAACCGCCTTTCTGACTACCTCTTTGTATTGGCACGAAAGTTGACTTATGATTTACAAGCAAATGAAGTTAAATGGATTCCTGAGAAGCATTAGGCATCTTAAATTACAACTTAACTTTATAATGAAAACGTTTTTGCGTTAGGGATTGAGGCTTTGTTGAAGCTCTTTTTATGTTGCATAAGTGCAACATAAAAAGAGCTTCAACAAAGCCCGACCTAGCTTCTAAAATAAATTCAGGATATAGGTAACGCCCAAATTATTTTCATTGTAAAGCACGTTTTAATAATTTCTGTAATATTAATCGGCAGAAGTAAATTTCAAGTGTTTAGAGTACAAAAGAATACGTTCTTATTAATTTAATGATAAATAATTCATGTTTTCCTTGTGTGTTTAAACTAAAAATTTATTTTTGCAAAAATTTAAACGCATAAAAAATGTATTGGACTTTAGAACTAGCATCTCATTTAAGTGATGCACCATGGCCAGCAACAAAAGACGAATTAATAGATTTTTCTATTAGAACGGGAGCTCCTTTGGAGGTTGTTGAAAATTTACAGTCAATTGAAGACGAAGGTGATTCGTACGATTCTATTGAAGAAATTTGGTCTGACTATCCTACTGACGAAGATTACCTCTGGAATGAGGATGAATATTAATAAAAAAGCACAAAGAATAGTTAAAAAGTCTCGATTTGAGGCTTTTTTTTTGTTTAAAACTTTACAAAACCTGATTACAAAATGTATCTTTGAAGGCATTTCAAAATGCATAAAAATTATATAGAAAATACTAGGCTTAGCCTAGACTAAACATAAACATATACCAAATGAGTTTTTTAAATTCGGTTTTAAAAGTATTTGTAGGAGACAAATCAAAACAAGATGTCAAGGCACTTTCTCCTATTGTAAAACAAGTTAAAGCCTTTGAAGCGGCTTTGGAAGCCTTATCTCATGACGAGTTAAGAGGTAAAACCATAGCGTTTAAAGCTAAAATTGCAGAAGCAAATGCAGATATTGATAAACAAATTGCTAATCTTTTAAATGAAGCTGATAACACTGAAGATATAGACAGACGTGAAGATATTTATCAAAACATTGATAAATTGAAAGATGATGCCTATGCCATTACAGAGGGAGTTTTAAATGACATTTTACCTGAAGCCTTTGCTGTAGTTAAAGAAACGGCTAAACGTTTTACTCATAACACAGAAATTACGGTTACGGCTAGTACTTACGAC
The DNA here is from genome assembly GCA_938003745.1 of uncultured Algibacter sp. GTDB lineage: Bacteria > Bacteroidota > Bacteroidia > Flavobacteriales > Flavobacteriaceae > Postechiella. The sequence goes on along the minus strand of CALKXS010000046.1, from coordinate 7,599 downwards.
AGAGAGTTATCTGGTGAGAAAGATTATGTAACACTTGATGGAGATAACGCCACATGGTCTAACTCTTGGGATGCGGCAGGAAAGCCTATTACTTGGGACATGATACATTATGATGTACAACTTATTGGTGGTGCTGCCATGCATCAAGGTAAAATTTCAGAAATGCATACTGGTGAAGGTAAAACTTTAGTAGCTACACTTCCTGTATATTTAAATGCACTTTCTGGTAAAGGTGTACATTTGGTAACAGTAAATGACTACTTAGCAAAACGTGATAGCGCGTGGATGGCTCCAATTTTTCAGTTTCATGGCATGACCATAGATTGTATTGATTACCACCAACCAAACTCTGATGCTCGTAAAAAAGCTTATAATTCTGATATTACTTACGGAACCAACAACGAGTTTGGTTTTGATTACTTACGTGATAATATGGCACATTCGCCAGATGATTTGGTTCAACGTCCGCACCACTACGCTATTGTAGATGAGGTGGATTCTGTACTAGTTGATGATGCCCGTACGCCTTTAATTATATCTGGTCCTATACCAAAAGGAGACCGTCATGAGTTTACAGAACTTAAACCAAAGGTTGATGATATCGTATCTGTACAGCGTAAATATTTAACAGGTGTTTTGGCTGAGGCTAAAAAGCTTATTAAGGACGGAGACACTAAAGAAGGAGGACTTCTTTTATTACGTGCGTACCGTGGTATTCCAAAAAATAAAGCGCTTATTAAGTTTTTATCTGAAGATGGTATAAAAATGCTTCTTCAAAAAACTGAGAACTTTTACATGCAAGATAATAACCGTGAAATGCCAAAGTGTGACGCGGAACTTTATTATGTTATTGAAGAAAAAAATAACCAAGTAGAATTAACCGATAAAGGTATCGAGTATATTTCTGGAAAAGATAATCCAGACTTCTTTGTACTTCCAGAAATCGGTATTAAAGTTGGTGAAATTGAGGCACAAGGGCTTTCAAGCGAAGAGGAAGCTAACCTTAAAGAAGAATTGTTTAAAGACTTTGGTGTAAAATCTGAACGTATACATACTTTAAGTCAGTTATTAAAAGCATATGCTTTATTTGAAAAAGACACACAGTACGTGGTGATGGAAAATAAGGTAATGATTGTTGATGAGCAAACGGGACGTATTATGGATGGTCGTCGTTATTCTGACGGATTGCACCAAGCTATTGAAGCTAAAGAAAACGTGAAAATTGAAGATGCTACGCAAACATTTGCAACAGTAACACTTCAAAATTATTTTAGAATGTACCGTAAACTGTCTGGTATGACAGGTACTGCGGTTACAGAAGCTGGTGAATTCTGGGAAATCTACAAACTTGATGTTGTTGAAATTCCAACAAACAGACCAATTGCTCGTGATGACAGAGATGATATGGTTTACAAAACCAAACGTGAAAAATACAATGCTGTTATTGATGATGTAACCAAACTATCTCAAGCAGGCAGACCAGTACTTATTGGAACAACCTCTGTAGAGATTTCTGAATTACTTGGTAAAATGCTTAGTATTCGTAAAATACCTCATAATGTATTAAATGCTAAGCAACATAAAAAGGAGGCCGATATTGTAGATCAAGCTGGTAAAAGTGGGCAAGTAACTATTGCAACCAATATGGCTGGTCGTGGTACCGATATTAAATTGAGTGACGAAGTTAAAGCCGCAGGTGGTCTTGCCATTGTAGGTACAGAACGTCATGATTCGCGTCGTGTAGACAGACAATTACGTGGTCGTGCTGGTCGTCAAGGAGATCCAGGAAGCTCACAATTTTACGTATCTCTAGAAGATAACTTAATGCGTTTATTTGGTTCAGAACGTATTGCGAAAATGATGGATAGAATGGGATTAGAAGAAGGCGAAGTGATTCAGCATTCTATGATTTCTAAATCTATTGAACGTGCGCAGAAAAAAGTAGAAGAAAATAACTTTGGTGTACGTAAGCGTTTATTAGAATATGATGATGTTATGAACGCCCAACGTGAGGTGGTTTACAAACGTCGTCACCATGCATTATTTGGAGAGCGTCTTCGTGTAGATTTAGCAAATATGATTTTCGATACATCGGAAGGTATTGCTGAAACAAACAAAGGAGCAAGCGATTTTAAGAATTTCGAATTTGAATTAATTCGTTATTTTTCAATGGGTTCGCCAGTTACTGAAGCTGAATTTGGTAAATTATCTGCTCAAGATATTACAGCAAAAATTTACAAAGCTGCTTTTGAGCATTATAAAGACAAAATGGCTAGAAATGCAGACCTTGCTTTTCCTGTTATTAAAAATGTATATGAAACGCAGCGAGATAAATTTAAACGTATTGTAGTACCATTTACAGATGGTGTTAAGAGTTTAAACGTAGTTACAGATCTTGAAAAGGCCTACGAAACTGGAGGAAAACAGTTAATTACAGATTTTGAGAAAAACATTACACTTGCTATTATTGATGATGCTTGGAAAACACATTTACGTAAAATGGATGAGTTAAAGCAGTCTGTACAATTAGCAGTACACGAGCAAAAAGATCCGTTATTAATTTACAAATTTGAAGCTTTTGAGTTGTTTAAAACAACAATAGATCAAGTGAATAAAGATGTTATTTCGTTCTTATTTAAAGGAGAATTACCTCAAGAAACGCAAGATACTATTCATGAGGCGAGGGAAATTCGTCAAAAGGACAATACGAAAACTCAAAAAGACGAAATTCCAAATTTAGATGAACGTTCTGCACAAAATAGAGCTGCTGGTAATACACAACAGCAACAACAAGTTGTAGAAACTATTGTGCGAGACCAACCAAAAATAGGACGTAATGATCGTGTTACTATTAAACACGTTATGAACGGTGAAAACAAAACCGTAAAATATAAACAGGCAGAACCTTTAATTGCCAAAGGCGAATGGGTTTTGGTTGAAGAATAGTATAAAATTATTATCCCTTTTTTAAAGTCTCAATAAATTTTATTGAGACTTTTTACTTTTTTACTTTCTTACTATTAAAATTTCGTCTGTAGAAAATTCCATCCAAGCAAAATCATATACGTAATAATAAGTTTTCCCCTTGCTATTGACTTGTATATGTGTATGGTATTTAAATCTAAAATTCTTTTTTTCAAGCAATACTCTATCTATCTTATGCTTCACCTTCCGTTTTCCCATAAACTCCAAAAGAATACTTCTATTTCTATGTAAAATAGTATCTATTTCTTTAACTTCTATAGCTGTTACTTTTCTTAAATTAACATGATAATAATTTTTGCATTTTACAGAACAAAATATTTTATCTTTTCTTCCTACAATAATAGCACTACATATTCTACATTTCATTTAAACATTTTTATCACATAAAAACAAAAATAGCACATTTAAAGTTCTGAAATTTAATATTTTAAATATATCCGTTTCTAACGGTTAATATACTCTTGTCTTAATTTTTCATTTTATTATTCCTACTTTTATTATTAGATTTAGTCTTATATGAAAACAGAAAATTTATAGACAATGCAACCAATTATATACCAGCCTTTTAAAGAAGCAAAACGGATTAAGATTTTTATTCCTTATGATATGTATGTAATTAGGAATACAGTAAAAAAAATGAATAGTAGTTTCTGGCATCCGTATCAAAAACTATGGTCGGTAATAAATACAAAACAGAATTTCGAAACATTAAAAAAGATATGTAACGGTATTTATAAAATTGAAAAAGATATTCGTTTTATACCCGTGCCTACTGTTCCGCTTAATCAAAACGCTATAGATGCGTTGTTTGGCTTAGAAAAAGCATTAGTTTTGAAACAATACAGTAATTCTAGCATTAAAACCTATAAAAAGATGTTTAGTGTATTCTTAGGGAAATTTATGCAGCGAGACTTAAAAGAAATTACTAAAGAAGAAATTGAAGGTTTTATATATGAACTTATTAAAAAAAGTAAAATAAGTGAAAGCTATCAAAATCAGATGATAAATGCAATAAAGGCCTATTATGAGCATACTTTAAAAAAGCCCAGAGAATACTATGATATTCAACGCCCAAAAAAAACAAAGAGCATCCCCAATACTTTAAGTAAAGAGGAAGTATTAAAAATTATTCAATATCCAAAAAACATTAAGCACCGAGCTATATTATGTGCCATTTATGGTTCTGGATTAAGAATTTCGGAACTTATAAACTTACGCATATCAGACGTTCATTCTAAAGATGGTTACTTATATATAAAAGATAGTAAAGGTAAAAAAGATCGAAAAACCATCTTGTCTGATCAATTAATACTTTTATTAAGAGTCTATTATAAAAAATACAAGCCATCATACTGGTTGTTTGAAGGACAATCTGGATGTCAATATAGCACTTCTAGTATTAGAGCTGTTTTTAGAAAGTCTGTAAAAGAAACTAATTCCAACCCTTGGGCAACAGTACATACTTTAAGACATTCCTTCGCTACACACTGTATTGAAAATAATATAAACTTACGTCACTTACAAAATATGCTTGGACACAGCTCTCCAAAAACGACAGAAATATACACCAAAACAATAGAAATTAACAATAAAACGATTACAAGTCCTTTGGATTCTTTATTGAAAAATAATACATTGCAACTATAATCGATATAACTGTAATATATTATAAAAAGCTGCAGTTATACAATTGTTGTAAAACATTTACACAAACCAACGAAATACGAACAAAAAATGAACGGAATTGTATTTAAAGCAAACGGAAGAAATGGTTCAATTGAACTTTATGAAAACCGATTAATAATTAAAAAAAAGTTAAGCGGACTAAAAAGAATGTTGACTTCAGGAGATAAAGAAATCTTTTTGGACAACATAAAAAATGTGAATTTTAAATCTGCAAATTCAATGACTTGGGGATTTATCCAATTTGAGACACCTCAAAACACTAAAAAATTATCAAAGGGAAGTTTAATGTCTTCACCAAACGACGATTATAGTGTGAATTTTTCTAAAAAACAACAACCTGAATTTGACCAACTGAAATCTGAAATAAATGGACTTCGGAATAGCTCAAAATCACAAACGATTATTCAAAATCCAAAATCAGAGGCGGACGAATTAGAAAAATTGGCTGGACTTAAAGAAAAAGGAATTTTAACTCAAGAAGAATTTGACCAAAAGAAAAAACAAATACTCGGTTTATAAAAGTCAGAAAATGAAAAATATTTCAAATATTATAATTTTCGCAATTTTAATTAGCAGTTGCGGTAATAAAAAAGAGGAATCAAAAGTAGTTTTAGAAAATAAAGCAGAAAAAACTGAATTGCCTAAACAACTTTTCAACGAAACAGAAATTGCTAAATACACAATGTCAGCAATTATGAATCAACCACCAGAAATAATTAATGTTAAAGATAATAACGGAATTTATTATGTTTCATACATCAGAAAAGACGATGGAAAAAAGTTTGATTACAAAATCAAATTTAATGGAAAGAATATAATTTGGGGAAATAGTGATGGTCGTTGGAGAGATACACAATATGACGAAAAAATTAAATACTCTGAAAAAGAAAATAAGCTGATAATAACACAAACCTTTGAAGATGGTTCAAATATTGACAAGGAATTTTCAAAATCGGAATAAAAAACGTTTTACAACACCGTGTATAATTAATTGCTTGGTTCTCGCCTACTTATGAAAATCCTCGCGGATTTTCTATTCGGTGTTTATTTGCTAACTTTAGTGCTTGAGACACGCAACTAATCATACACAACAACGTTGTAACACATTTGATCACACCAAAAAACTATGAGTGAATTTGAAATTCCTACTGACAAAAAACCATTTGAATTAGACGAAAATTGCACATTTTATTCTGACCATTACAAAATAGATGGTTTGGAAGTTTTGTACGATGATGTTGCCCAAATTATATGGAATAATGGACGACAATCTATGAATGGTTTTGAAATCAATTCCAAATCTGACTATGTAGTTATTGCGACTAAAAAAGATTTTTTAATTTCGTCAGCCGAAACACTCACAGAAGAACAAATTGAAAAAGAAGAATTATTGTATGCTTGCGATGATTTTTCATTTCAAACTGGTATTATAAAAACTCACCGGAACTTTTTAAAAAGGCAGAAATTTATTCATCATTTTTTATTTGAAAAAACAAGAAAATCAAGGTTAGAAAAGACATTAAATTCTCTCAAAAAGGACGGATTTATTGAGATTTATGCAGGCGCAAAGTTATTTGATAATGGAGATATGATTGTAAATGGTAAACTTGAAGGGAATTTTAAGGAAAAATTTGAATCGGACGAATTAATAACTGGTGTGAAATATGGTGGCTATAGTAACAATGTTAGTGACCCATACCAATTTGGATTTAAAAAGGGAAGAAAATTTCTCGGCTTAATTGAAAACAATTTTGTATTTAGAAATATTACAAACACAGATGTATTTGACATCCTATTTTCCAATTTATTTAAAAATGGAAATCTATCAAAATTTTAAAATATGATTTACCTTTTAATGATTTTTGGAGCAATAATGATATTTGTTGTTTTCATATTACCAATAATTCAAAAAGGAACTGATTACTCAAAAAATATCATTGAGAAAAACAAAGCAAATTCAGAACAAATCAGGCAAACACAAAGAATAACTAAAGATGCCAAATTCCATCAAAAACAATACGAGGAAAAGAAAAAAACTTTCAAATACTTAAGCAATGAACATCTTTTGGAAATGTATAATAAAGAGACAGCAACTTTACATCCAATGGTGCAATTAGCTTTAGAAGAAACATTGGTGGAGAGAAGTTTATTAGAATATTCGCCAACACACGAAAAAATGCAACGGATTGAAAAACATTTTACACATAAAAAAGAAAAGCAATATCAAATTACCAGTGAAAATGAAATGAAAGATTTTGCTTCCTCATTGAGTTTTATTATCAAAAATCATAAGTCAAGCCAAGTTGAGAAAATATCAAATATGGTCAAAGAATTATCCGAAAGTATATTTTATTCTTCATTCCGAGATATTGGTAAAGTTCCAATTGATTTAAGTATAATTGAAAATCCTCTCAATTTTAATAAAGAACCTAATCAAGCTAAATATTTTGCGATATGGAAATCAATAAAAGATACTATTTCGGAATTACCCAATCATCCCGAAATTGTGAATGAGAATTACGATGTGAATGAATGCAAAAAATTAGTAAAAAGTTTGATTGAAAATTCAAGTACAAAAATTAATAAAATCGATAATAATTAAACAAAAAAACGTGTTACAACACTATATATAGCAAATAGGGCTGTCCTTGTCAGTTCAAAAAATTATTGTCTATTTGTGAAGTCGCCAAATCTTTTGATTTGGTATTAAAAAGAAAAATTAAAACAAAATAAAAAGATTTGGCTTGTGGCTTAACCGAAAGTAATTACTTATTTTTTGCCCTACTTGCCATATATTTAACGTTAGCTTGCATTAAAAAATCAAATCTAAGCGAATAAAACACTCCAAATTCTCTAACCGATTTACACAAAAGAATTTTAAGTAAAAAAATCTACTAAGCGGAATTTAGCCCAATTGCGGAAATCAAA
>CALKXS010000045.1 GCA_938003745.1 uncultured Algibacter sp. | reverse complement strand
ATTTTAGAGTTGTAAAATCCTTGCTTTTGGTATTTTTTGGTTAAGAAGTTTTTGGTTGTAGTAATTAAGTTTTCTGTTACTTTAACGCCTTTATTTAACTTGTTATCTTTTATAATACTTTCTTTTTTTCCTTTTTTAATACCGTTAATCTTTAACTCATTAAGTTGTGGTAAATCAGAAAGTCTAATCTCTAAATATGCAGTATCCCCTTCAATTTTGGTCACATAAATTTCTATATCGCTAAATAATTTAGAACCCCATAATTTCTTTATGGCTGTACTAATAGCTTCTCCAGGAATTTTTATTTCGCTGCCTTTTCTTAATCCAGAGTAGGTTACAATGGTACCATCATTAAAAGCAGTATTGCCAGAAACGCTAATTTCTCCTAAAATGTATTTTTTACCATCATTGTAGGATACATCTTGGGCATGGATACTTAAGCTACAGGTAATAACCAGTAATGTTACGTAAAATTTTAAATAAGATATTTTAGATAGAATATTAACTAAGTTGTTCACTTGTTTTCCCAAATCGTCGTTCTCTTTTTTGATATTCAATAATAGCTTCATACAAATGTTGCTTAGTAAAGTCTGGCCACAATACGCTTGTAAAGTATAACTCGGCATATGCTATTTGCCACAACAAAAAATTACTAATACGTTGTTCCCCGCTTGTTCTTATAAGCAAATCTACATCGGGTAAATTTTGCGTGTAAAGATGCTCATTTATAATCGATTCATCAATTTTTTCGGGTGAAATTATATTATTTTTAACTTTAATACTAATTTCTTTAACAGTGTTTAGCAATTCTTCCCTAGAGCTATAGCTAAGTGCTAGCGTTAAAGTCATTCTACTATTTGTCTCTGTTTGATTCATAACGTCCTTCAATTCATTACGAACTTTTGAAGGCAATGAATCTAAATTACCAATGGCAGATAATTTAATGTTATTTTTTTGAAGTGTTTTCATTTCTTTCTTTAAAGAAGAAACTAATAACTTCATTAGAGTTTGAACTTCTAATTTTGGGCGGTTCCAGTTTTCTGTAGAAAATGCATAAAGTGTTAGGTTTTCTATCTCTAATTCTGCACAAACTTCTACGGTTTCTCTAACAGATTTAGTGCCGTTTTCGTGACCAAATGCGCGAAGCATACCTTTTTGTTTAGCCCAACGCCCGTTACCATCCATTATGATAGCAATGTGTTTAGGCAACGATTTTACATTTATATGTGCTTTTTTTGAATCCATTTTAATTTACGCAATAACAAGGATTAAGTCCGAAAGTATAAGTAAGGGTAATACCCGAAACCATATACCAGTCATTATTATTTATATTTCCGAATCTAAATGATTGATTAACGTCATTGTTTGGAGTGCTTCCATCAAGTGCATCAGAGAAGGTGTAGCGTGCTCCAACTTCTACACCTAAAATAAGATTGCCCATAAATCTAGTTTTAAAACCAAGAATCATAGGGATTCCAAATGCCCAACTTGACGAGTTTTCGTTAATTTGCGTACCATCATTAAAATAATGATCGTCATGTTTTGCAACACTTATACCTGTATATAAATATGGTGTAGCTACTTTTTTACCTGTATGCAAATTGAAATCTAAAAAAGTAAATTCCATTCCAGCAGAGATTTCTGTGATTTTACTTGAGAATTCATAACCACGTTGTACACGCCTTGGATCATTAGATTTTGTGTCAATACCTTCTAATTCACTAAAAAGTAAAGATATACGGTAAGAGTGTCTTGCACTTCTATTCCATTTATATATAGCTCCAATAGCAAGTTGATTAGGTGATATGTAATCGGTGGCACCTACGTCGCCAATAAAATTACTACCACCAAGAAAAACGCCAATTTCGTTAATTTGTGCACTACTTCCTTGAATAGTTAGAATGCTTAATATCAATAAGATTAAATACTTCATAAGTGTTCAAAAGTTTGCAAATATAATAAATAAGATTTGACTGTTGTAATTTGAAGTAAACAGTATCTGTCTTAAACAGATTTTCTTATAAATTATTGTTTAATTGCGTTTGTCTTCCCCCCAAAGTAGCTTTTTGCGTAATGTAGATAAAAAACTTTCATCTAAAAGATCAATCATCTTGATTTTAAAATCTGCCTTTTTAATTTTTATAAGTGTACCGTTTTCCAAAGTAACCGTTCTAGAGTCTAAAGACATTAAATGACTATGCTCTCGTCCTTCAACCTTTAGTTGTATCTCTGTAGAATCTGGGATAATTAATGGTCTAGCACTTAAGTTGTGTGGCGCTATTGGAGTTAATACAAAGCTGTTTGCTCCAGGAGTAATTACTGGCCCTCCACAACTTAAAGAATAACCAGTAGAACCTGTGGGTGTTGATACTATTAAACCATCACTCCAGTAAGATGTTAAGAATTCATCATCTAAATACGTGTCTACGGTAATCATAGCAGTAGTATTTCTTCTGCTCACCGTGATTTCATTTAAAGCAAAATTCATCGATTTTATATCATCATTTTCTGGAGACGTTTCAACAGATAGTAAGCTTCTCTCAGAAATTTTATAATGACCATCAATAATGTCTTGAATAGCTTTTTCAATAGCATTAACTTGTATTGTTGCTAAAAATCCTAGTCTACCAGTATTAATTCCAATAATTGGTATGCCTAAGTTTTGAACAAGCATGGTAGACCTTAATATGGTTCCATCACCTCCAATACTTACCAAAAAATCAAAAGAAGTATCTAATTTTACAAATGTTTTACAAGAATCATAATTTTTTATTTTATGGTCTTTAATGTTTATAAGATTATAAAAATCATCTTCAATATAAGCTTCGATTCCTTTTTGTTTTAAGTAATTAAAAAGCGTTTCTACAGATTTTGGTGTGGTCTCACTATAATATCTTCCAAAAATGGCAACTTTCATAATTACATGTTTAAATATTTATTCAAATAATGAGAGCGTTCTTTTAGGCTTTGCGTATAGCTGTCTTCTTCATGTCCTGAAATAATATTGTAGCTATAGCGTCTAAAAGTCTGTATAATATCGTTTAAGCCTGTGTTACCTATTTTTAGTGTTACTTGTGCATTGTCATTTTTCATTTTAGAAATAAAAGCACCGAGAAGTTTCCCGTTATTAGATTCAACAATTTGGCTTATTTCACTAAATGAATAATCATTTACCTCTTTTTCTACAACTAAAACACCTCCGGCTTCATAGAAAAAAGGAGATTCATTAAATAGACTTAAAATATCATTAAGTTCATAGTAGCTTAAATACACGTTTTGTTTGTTTAAAACAGGTATGATATTAGCTGAGTTTTGAGCAAATGCTTCTAAGACATCTAACCATAATGTATTGTCTCTAACAAAAAAATCTTCAATTGCATACATATAATCACCAAGAGGCTTGTTGGCTTCAAAGCAGTGTGCATCGGTTTCAAAAAAAGACCCCATAAAGGTGCCTCCATCATTTTTAATTGGAATATGCGAATATGTAAGTTGATTAAAAAGCAATTGTAATTCGCTAGTCTTACTATTACTATTTAAAGGTTTTATATCGTTAATTATAAATTCTGAAAGATTCATGGTTTTTGAATGCTAAGTACATATGCAAATTAATTAAAAAAATAGCACTTAAGGCTGTTCTACTTTGTATTTTTGCTTTTTAAAATGTAATTACATGACAAAATTAAGTGTAAATATTAATAAGATAGCCACTTTAAGAAATTCTAGAGGTGGTGATGTGCCTAATGTAGTGCAGTTTGCAAAAGACGTGCAACGTTTTGGAGCTGAAGGAGTAACTATTCACCCAAGGCCAGATGAGCGACATATTCGTTATCAAGACGCGCGTGATTTGAAACCTGAAGTTTATACAGAATATAATATTGAAGGAAACCCTGTAAAATCTTTTTTAGATTTAGTTCTTGAAGTGAAACCAACCCAGGTTACTTTGGTGCCAGATGCAGAAGATGCTATTACTAGTAATGCTGGTTGGGATACCATAAAACATAAAGACTTTTTAGTTGATGTTATTAAGGAATTTCAAGAAAACGGAATAAGAACGTCTATTTTTGTAAATCCAGATTTAAAACAAATTGAAGGAGCAAAAGCAACAGGGACAGATAGAATTGAATTGTATACCGAAGTTTTTGCACATCAATATAGTTTAGGTAATGAAAATGCTGTTAAACCATATACAGAATGTGCCAAATTAGCAAATAAGTTAGGTTTAGGTATTAATGCTGGACATGATTTGTCTTTAGATAATATTCAGTTTTTTAAAGAAAACATTCCAGGTTTATTAGAGGTGTCTATAGGACATGCTTTAATTGCTGAGAGTTTATACTTAGGTGTTGAGAATGTTATTCAAATGTATTTACATAAATTAAAGTAATGCTTTTACATTCAAATATAATAGGTGTAGGGAAGCCGTTTATTATTCTTCATGGTTTTTTGGGAATGAGTGATAATTGGAAAACACTTGGACGTCAATTTAGCGAACATGGTTTTCAAGTGCATTTGGTAGATCAACGAAACCACGGAAGAAGTTTTCATGATAATACTTTTAATTATGAAGTTCTTGCTGAAGATTTAAAGCAATATTGTGATGCTAATAATTTAGAAGATATTATCTTATTGGGACATTCCATGGGAGGAAAAACAGCCATGTTGTTTTCTACTCTATATCCAGAATTGGTTTCAAAATTAATAATTGCAGATATCTCTCCACGATTTTACCCTGTACATCATGATGCTATTTTAAATGGGCTATCGGCTTTAAATTTTGATGTAATAAAAACTAGAGGTGAAGCAGATACTTTTTTAAGTAGTTATGTTGATGATGCGGGAACGCGAATGTTTTTATTGAAAAACCTTTATTGGGTAGAAAAAGGTAAACTAGGTTTACGTATAAATTTAGAGGTTTTAAAAAATGAAGTAGAAGAAGTTGGTGAATCTTTACCTAGTTATGCTCGTTTTGAAAAAGACACTTTGTTTTTAAGAGGAGACAGGTCTGAGTATATTGGTATGGGTGATGAATCTGTAATATCCAATCATTTTTCAAATGCAGAAATTATTACGATTTCAAAAGCAGGTCATTGGTTACATGCTGAAAATCCTAAAGATTTTTTTACTGCGGTGTGTGAGTTTGTGAAATAATATAATTATGAAACTAATAATAAAACTTTTATTAAATGCGTTAGCAGTGGTCATTCTATCAAAAGTATTATCTGGCGTAAATGTAGATAGCTATGCGACTGCAATTATTGTTGCGTTAGTTCTGTCTGTATTAAATATTTTTGTGAAGCCTATTTTAGTGATTTTTACTTTGCCAATAACAATCTTAACACTAGGTCTATTTTTGCTAGTTGTAAACGCATTAATTATTCTTTTAGCAGATAATTTGGTAGATGGGTTTTCAGTGAGTAGCATTTGGATTGCTATTTTGTTTAGTATTCTACTTTCAATACTTCAATCTACACTGTATTCGCTTCTAGAAGAAGATAAAAAATAGCTTAAAATCAAGCAATTAAAAACTTTGTTGGGATATAAAAATATATTACTTTTGCATCCCGATTTTAGGAACAAAAGCTCTACGAGGGGCCTCTCTCAGAGTTTTCATTGAAATTGTTAATATCGCGAAAGCGAGAATTTAAAATTTTTAGGTTGTAAAAACCATATGTTAAACGCCTTGAAGGGCTTTATATCATTTAAAATGAATATTACAAGAGAAAACGTTGATGCATTAAATGCTGTAGTAAAAGTAGATATCGCTAAAGAAGATTATAGTGATAAAGTTGAAAAAATCTTAGCAGATTATCGTAAAACAGCAAATATTCCTGGTTTTAGAAAAGGTCATGTACCAATGGGAATGGTGAAAAAGCAATACGGAAAAGCTGTATTAGTAGATGAAGTAAATAAATTGTTGCAAGAAGCATTAAACAAATATTTAACTGAAGAAAAATTAGATGTTCTTGGACAGCCATTACCTAAAGATCAAGATTTAGATTGGGATTCAGATAGTTTTTCTTTTGAATTTGAATTAGGATTGGCTCCAGAATTTGAAGTAAACCTAAAAGGTGAAAAAGCAATTGATCAATATAATATCACCGCAGATGATAAAATGATTGATGAGCAAATTGAGCGTATTCAAAAACAATACGGAAAATTAGTTTCTCAAGAAGCGGTTGAAGCAAATAGTGAAATTACCGGTGCCTATACAAATGAAGAAAAAGAGATTGATAATACAACTTCCATAACTTTAGATAAGTTTAAAGATGAGGCTACGGTAAAACAATTTGTTGGTGCTAAAGCTGGAGATGTTATTGTTTTAAAGACAAAAGGTCTTTTTGCTGATGATCATGATTTAATGGACGCTTTAAAATTAGGTAAGGATGAAGTTTCTGGATTAGATATTGAAGTCTCATTTACTATTTCTGAAATAAATAAAAGAGAACTAGCAGATTTAGATCAAGATTTGTTTGATAAATTGTTTGGAAAAGGAGGTGTGAAATCTGTATCTGAATTAAAAGCAAAAATAAAAGAAGACGCAGAAAAGCAATTCGTGCAACAAGCAGATCAAAAGCTTTTAAATGATGTAACAGAATATTTAGTAGATAATACTAAATTTGACTTACCAACTGAGTTTTTAACAAAGTGGATGCAAACTGCTGGAGAAAAGCAAATGGATACTGCGCAAGCAAAAGAAGAATATGAGAAATCTGAAAAGAGCTTACGCTATCAATTGATTGAAGGTAAGTTAATAGCAGATAACGAAATCAAAGTAACTATGGATGATATCAAAGATCATGCTAGAGAAATGATTAAAGGACAAATGGCTCAATTTGGTCAAATGAATCCTTCTGATAAAGAATTAGATGATATTGCTGCTCGTGTATTAGGTAACCAAGAAGAAGCACGTCGTATATCAGAACAATTAATGAGTCAAAAATTAATTGCTGTATATAAAGAAAAAGCTAATCTTAAAGTAAAAGAATTAACATACGAAAAGTTTGTTAAAGAAGTTTACGGAGATAAATAGGTAAAGAACATTTTCTTATATTTATGGGCGCTTTAATTTTAGGATTAAAGCGCCTTGTTTATTGAGTTAACCTGCTTTTAAAATATTAAAGGTTTATATAAATCTCATCTTCAAGAATTAAAGATCTTAACCTTAAAAGTATAATAACAAACACGACTATGGATTACAGAAAGGAATTTGAAAAATTCGCTATAAAAGACCAAGGTATTAGTAGTACTTATTATAATAAAATTATTAGTAGCATGTATCCTACTAATTTAACGCCAAACATTATTGAAGAACGCCAAATGAATATTGCTGTTTTTGATGTTTTTTCGCGTTTAATGATGGATAGAATAATCTTTCTTGGTACAGGTATTAATGATCAAGTTGCTAATATTGTTCAGGCTCAATTGCTGTTTTTAGAAAGTGTAGATGCTTCAAAAGATATACAAATTTACATTAACTCTCCAGGAGGAAGTGTCTATGCAGGTTTAGGTATTTATGATACTATGCAATTTATAAAGCCAGATGTTGCTACTATCTGTACAGGTATGGCAGCTTCAATGGGAGCAGTATTATTATGTGCTGGAGCTAAAGGTAAAAGAAGCGGATTAACACACTCACGTGTTATGATTCACCAGCCTTTAGGTGGAGCTCAAGGGCAAGCAAGTGATATTGAAATTACAGCTAGAGAGATTCTTACGTTAAAAGAAGAACTTTATAATATTATTAGTAAGCATTCTGGTCAAGATTACGACAAAGTGTATGCTGATAGTGATAGAGATTACTGGATGAAAGCAGATAAAGCTAAAGAATACGGTATGATTGACGAAATATTAGCTCGTAATTAGATTAAATTTCGTAAATTTATATTTAGTTATGTCATCCCCATAACTTTAAAATAAGTGACTAATGACAAAAGAAGAATTAGAATGTTCGTTTTGTGGTCGTAAAAAACCAGAAACAAATCTGTTAATAGCAGGTTTGGATGCGCATATATGTGATAGATGTATTGAGCAAGCTCATGGTATTGTTGTTGAAGAATCTAAGCAAGTAGATAGTGGAGATTTGTCAGCAGAATTAAAACTGCGTAAGCCTTTACAAATAAAGGAATTCTTAGATGAATATATAATAGGTCAAGGCAGTACAAAAAAAGTAATGTCTGTAGCAGTTTATAATCATTATAAAAGATTATTGCAACCTGCTTCTAATGATGAGATAGAGATTCAAAAGAGTAATATTGTAATGGTTGGTCAAACAGGTACTGGAAAAACGTTAATGGCGAAAACAATTGCTAAAATGTTAAATGTACCATTGGCAATTGTAGATGCAACTGTATTAACTGAAGCTGGTTATGTTGGTGAAGACGTTGAAAGTATATTAACTCGTTTATTACAAGCAGCAGATTATAATTTAGAAAAAGCTGAAAAAGGTATCGTTTTTATTGATGAAATAGATAAGATTGCCCGTAAGAGTGATAACCCATCAATAACTAGAGATGTTTCTGGAGAAGGAGTGCAACAAGCTTTATTAAAATTATTGGAAGGAACAGTTGTTAATGTATCACCAAAAGGAGGTCGTAAACATCCTGATCAAAAGTTCATTGAAGTTAACACTGAAAATATTTTATTTATAGCAGGTGGAGCTTTTGATGGTATTGAACGTGTAATTTCAAAACGATTGAATATGCAAGCTGTTGGATATAGTGCTTCTATATCTGATGAAGTTGTAGATCAAGATAATTTATTACAATATATTATTCCAAAGGATTTAAAAGATTTTGGATTAATTCCAGAGATTATTGGAAGACTTCCTGTTTTAACTTATATGGATCCTTTAGATGCTAATACATTAAGAGCTATTCTTACAGAACCTAAAAATGCAATTATCAAGCAGTATAAAAAGTTGTTTTCAATGGATGAAATTGACTTTAGTATTACTGATGGAGCATTAGATTTTATAGTGAATAAAGCTATAGAGTATAAGTTGGGAGCAAGAGGATTAAGATCATTGTGTGAAGAAATTTTAACAGATGCTATGTTTGAATTACCAAGTAGTGATGATAAAACTCTTAATGTTACTAAAATTTATGCAGAAGCAAAATTAACAAAGACGACACTTAAGAAACTTAAAGCGGTTTCTTAATAAAGTCTTTATAGAGTATAAAAAAGCCACACTAATTAGTGTGGCTTTTTTATTTTATGGATGTTAATTAATAATGAACATTATGTATAAATAGAATCTGCCTTTCGCATAATAAATACTTCAAGAGGGATTTAAAATATCTATCTATTTATGTGATTATTAATAATCTTTGATAAAAATATGTTTAATAAATAACGCTGACAAACGTTTTTAATCCTTTTAGATGATTAGACGAAATACTCGTTTAAATACTTTTAATAAGTATTTTGTGGGCTGTTATCTAAAACAACAAACTCAATACGTCTATTCGATTGGTGTTCTTTTTCGCCATAAGATACATTACAATTTATTAAAGGTTTTGTTTCTCCGTAACCTTTAGATGATAATCGACTTTTTGAAATTCTATTTTTTGTTAGGTATATCAATACGGATGCAGTACGCTTATTAGAACGTTTTAAGTTATAAGCATTATCACCTTTTATATCTGTATTTATTGCTAGTAGAATATTAGGATTATCATTAAGAACTTTGACAATCTTGTTTAAAGAAATAGTAGATTCTTCTTTTATTGTATATTTCCCAAAATCAAAATAAACATTTTAGAGGTCAGTAGTTAGTTACCTATTAATTCAGATTGATATACTTTTTCCTTTCTGACCATTTTAGTTATTAAATTGTTGAATATTGTTTCTTTAGTTTGAGAGCGGTTGATTCTAAAGCAAAATTCATTAAAATATCTA
>CALKXS010000044.1 GCA_938003745.1 uncultured Algibacter sp. | reverse complement strand
TTCAAAAGTAACTGTTTGTACTTTGCATAGGGCGATTACAAAATGTGAAATCAGTTTTAATCGCGCTAAATTTATTTTTCCTTGTAAATGAGTGTTAAGGACACGAGTTAATTCACTATTTTTAGTGATAACATTGGTTTTATTCATTTGAGATATAAGTCAGAATTATTTATCTAATGAAGAAAATCAATGTTTTAAACCATGAATCTGACGCTTGGCGTATTGAAAATAAATAGGTTGTTTTTTTGTCATGTACTAAGAAAAAAATATCATCAGTTTGATCGGCTTTATGATTTGTTAAGACTTTGACCTTAAAACACCTATATTGCCTTCCTACTTTTCCTGCATCAATATCTTCCACAGCAGTACTTTCAGCCATTATCATGACATTAGATTTAGTTTTACTCCTCGGTCAGCTTTCTGAGTCTTATAAGCTTGCTCTTACGCTTCTACGGTAAAATAACCCTCATCCATTTCTATCATTCCTTCTAAGGTGTATCTAGCATTACGCTGCCCTATTGCTTTGCGAAGTTTGTAAACCATAAGCCCATATAAGCTCGTAGCGTTTTAAACCTAGTTGGCGTTATATCTCTTTTTATGAAAACCTTTAATTTGCGGTACTCAAAAGAAATATCGTTTTACACCAAGTCATAAAAGACAACTTTTTAACTTTCCATAATCGTACCACTGCGCAAGGATATTCTGGAATTACAAGGTTTGCATTGGTGACTACCAATAATGATCTATGACCAGACAGCGCTTACAAATAATATCTTGTTTATCTCGTTGTTCCTTAAAATGCTGTCGAAAACTCTTTTTATCTGTAAAATGGACTCCTAAAGAAAATATATTCACACATAGCCATCTTAAATTCAATATAATAAACTAAAATTAACTCGACTTGGTACTGTTTGCGAACATAGATACAAATTAATGCTATTTTTTTGTTAAAAAAAATGCAACTAACTGATTATCAATACTAAGTTATTTTATTTTATTTTTTTTGTAAGTTAACCCTAAGCAACATGTCTAAATCTTCGGGAAATTTTCAAACACTCTAGAGCAAACAAATTATACGTATAGTACATTAACAATTGAAATATTAACTAATCAAATAAAAGAAATAAAAATGAAAAAGTTCAATTTAGTATTTGTGACAATGTTGTCATTAGGTTTATTTTTCGTAAGTTGCGAAGGTGACGACGGTCGAGATGGGGTTGACGGTCAAGATGGAGCCGATGTAAATAAGATGATTGCAAACGCAGCCGATTTATTATTGACCAGTATTTCTACTGATGGAGGAGCTCCATTTAATGCTGATAATCCAGCAGTAGATTATCCAGAAGAAGCAAATGTGTTTTTTCCAAGTGTATTGGGTCTAGATTACACTATGGACAGAAGTGTTGCCCCAGAGGGTCCTACTGTAAGACTTCCAATGTTTCAAGGCTGGGAAATGGTTGACGGAACACCAAGAGAACTGTATTATATAATTACCGAAGCTTCTAATAGAGAACTAGCAAGGTTATTAGGAGTAATCTACGCACCTAGAATGGCAAATTCAATTGGTTCTGGTGGTGAGCAAAATTCTACTTGGAGTGTTGATGGTAGACTTGTTTTCGAGGGAACAGTAGATTTTTCTCCTGCAAGAAGTTTAGTAGCTGGAGGGCTTTCGCCTGATGGATTATTATTGGGATTTCCTCCAGCTGAAGTTAATCCTGGAGCGATCGCAGATGAGAACTGGTCTTCTTATGTTGTATTACCAGGAACAGATATAGTTATTAATGCCCAAGCAGTAGCAAATAGTACAGGTTTACACGATAGAATTCCACACGGAAATGGAACATCTTCACAACAAGAAGACAATCAAAGTAATCCAAATTTAGATAGAGATGGAGCCGCAGTAGTATTACAATTATTAGATGGTTGGCAAAATGGTAGACCTTATTATTTCCATATCGTAACTGATACTTCTGCTCCAGGACCTTCAACTATCGAATTAGGTGTATTTGCTCCAAGATTAGCAAATCTTCCAACATTTGGAAACTTCCCTGGAGGTTCTATGTTACCTTTTAGTCCTACAGTAAACGGTAGAGGAGACACTGGTGATGGATTATTTCAAGGACTAAATACAGCTTCTTTGAGTAACAGACAAACAATGGATCCAACAAATACATTCCCTATTGATCCAAGAGATCCTAATTATGCACCAATGTGGGATGCTCATATAACAGAATTTACAGTTCCTGAGGATGAGCGTGTTATCCTAAAAAGCTTCGAACAAATAAATGAATTATTGGAAGAAGGTATCCTAAGACCTTTTAGAGGTAATTTGAACCAATATCCAGCATCAAATTCTTTATCAAATTTGTTAACTGCAACAGGAGCTATTATCAACTGTCCTGTAATTTCTCAACCATTTAGAAGTGCAATTGGTCAACAATATGGTGATCCAACAAATAATTAAATATTACTGTAAATAAAACTTATTAGTTGATAAATGCCGAACTATTCTAATAGTTCGGCATTTTTTGTAAAAAGCATTTTACCCGTTAAGCCCAATAGTTTTGTAAAAGGAAAATAATTATTACAATTTACCATATTATTTTCATATCATTTCATGCAATATATTCATTGATCATTTGCAGATAAGTGTCTAAAGTGAAGTGATAAGTTTTCTATTCTAATAAGCACACTTTTGGAGCTAAACATAGAAGTAATTTAAACTTTTTGAGAGCTATCACGATAAAAGCAATATGGTTAAATCCTACCCAACTAGTTAATGTAATATCAAATCGGTTAAACAAGCTTCTATAGCTATCCATCCAAGCATTTGTTCTTTTAATACTATAACTATAACGCTCTTTGTACAATTCTTCATCAAAATAGTAGTCTTGGCCCTTACTGCTATTGCGTTTATTTATAGCAAAATTTGCTATAATCTCTTTAAATTTACATTTATTTCTTAACTCTTTAGAATCAAAACTTAAAACAATCCATCAATAGCTATTTCAGCATCATTTAAGGTAGCCTTTACTTCTTCAAAATACACCTCTATTTCAAACAAATCATTGTGATTCCCACTTATAGGCTCTGACATAGCAATAGGCAATCCCTGTCTATCTGTAAGGTACAATGCATGATAGTTTTTCGCTTTTATTTCTTTGACACTCCACTGTTCTACAGCACGCAAAACATTGGTATGACTGCTATCTAAGTCGCTTCTGGAGAAATCTAAACTCGATTTATATTTAGACTTTAAAAATACTGTAATAGGCATTTAGATAAAATTGGTAAGCTGTTATAAATTTAACAATCTCACCTTCCATGTTTTCAATGAGTTGCTCTATTTTTTGTTCCAATACCTCTAAATTATCATATATTTTCATTACAATATTTTTTTTCATCCATTGCTAGATCTTTTCAGCAGGGTTGAGTTTTGGGCAATATATAGGAATATATTGTATCTTTACCTAGGCTAGATTTAATTTGTTTAAATGAATCTTCAAGCTCTTGAATCTTTCTTATAATGTGACTTTCGAGCCACTTTCAATTTGGATTTATGTCTACAATGAGCGTAGAGTGCAAAATATAAGTGAAAATTTATTCTAATTCTTGTGCTATCAATAGTTTTAACTCAATATAGAAAGTGATTGTGGTAGTTGAATCGGTTAGCTTTTCTGTTATAAAAACTTTAGTGTTATTGCCTCCGCTTTTAATAGTTGTTAAACCTGAAAAAGCAACTTGGGAATACTTTTGTAACCAACCTCAAACAGTTTTTTTCAGTTCTTCCTAACTTCTAGGCTATATCACTTTGAAAAGTATAGTTGCCTTTTTTATGTAAATCAGGGATTTTATAAGATCTTTTGATAAACTACTAATTGATTTTGAGTATTCTAGAAGTAAAAAACCTAAATCCTCTGATATCAATAATGTAATCTTTTTTTGGTATAATAAGAGATAAACATTATCCCAGTAAATTCAAAATTAAAATTGTATAACAAGTACTACTGAAAACTTACTAAGTTTATACGAAACTAAAAAACCTGAAACAGATATTAGAGTTTCCACTCAAATTGGCTGGTAAATAACTTAAGAAAAAACTTAGAACATCGTTTAGAAGCTTTTAATTTGACTGTAAAAAGCAATCTACTTAGATTTACTTCAGCTATCTTAAAGATAAAAAAAGACAACTTATACTTATTGAACAATTACTTATAAATAACCAACTTCAATTATTAAGTAAACGGAACCAAAAACAATAAAAAATAATATCACAAAGAATAACGACTTTTTTTCTCGTTTACTAAACAAAGATTTTTAGAATCTAGACTAGGTTTTATTATGTCTTGGGCTTTATATTTTAATCTTCGAATGATAGAGAACTCGGCTATTTTATCGCTAAGGATTACTCTATTTCTTAATTTCATTATTCTATTAGAAGTAAAACTTATAAAATGAGAGAATACTATAACATGCTATGTTATCAAACAAAATTAGTTAAATTTTTAGAGGTCAGTAGTTAGTTGCATATAATTTGTTTCTGACTAACCTTGTTTTTTTCGACCATTTTTATTAGATTATTAAACATTATTGCTTTGTGAACGATTAATTCTAAAACAAAATTCATTTCCCATTACTTTCAATTTGAGTGATATTATAAGCTTTTGCAATTGGCCTGTACTCTTTCCATTTAATAGCTGTCAAGTATTGCTTGTAATCTTCATTACTTTTAAAGCTATCTGCAAACTCTAGAAGGTTTTGTCCTTTTAAGAATATTCATAATATCTCTATATTTATTGACTTTAAAGATCTAAAGTTAAATACTGACCTCTAATTTTTTTTGATTTAAAAGAAAAATACAAAAGTTTAGGATTTAAAATACTGCAAAAACTTTTCCCTTGAAATTTCTTCTGCCCCCAAACTTTCAAGATGATTGGTATACACTTGGCAATCTATAAGTTTATAATTGGTGTTTTGAACAAAGGTTATAAATCCAACTTTACTCGCGTTACTTTCAGTCGTAAACATACTTTCTCCACAAAAGACATCATTACCTAAATCCACACCATAAAGACCAGCTACAAGTTTATTTTCTCGCCATACTTCAACAGATTTAGCACAACCCAATTCATACAAATTTACATAAGCTTGAATCATAGAATTGGTAATCCAAGTATCACTTTGCCCAATACGTTTTATTTTAGAACATAAAGTAATCACATCTTTAAAAGCCTTATTAACTGTTACTGTATAATTCGTTTTACGCAAAACTTGTTTCATGCTTTTAGAAACCTTAAGCTTTTCTGGAAACAACACAAACCTAGGGTTTGGTGACCACCAGAAAACAGGTTCATCAATTTCGAACCAAGGAAAGATACCTCTTTTATAGGCCAATAATAAACGATTAACAGACAAATCTCCTCCTACTGCAAGAATACCTTCTCTAGTAGCTTCAGATACATCAGGGAACCATAAATCGTCTGTTAAATAATGCATTTAATTTTTAAAATAAAGATAGAATTAAAATTAACAAACCTCAATACTACCCTAAATATTGAGGTTTGCTCGATTCATTTCTGCTAAAAGCAAAAATCAATATACTTTAGAAGGGTAAATCGTCGTGATCTTCCTCTTTTAAATTTGTTGCTGGTTCAAAAGCATCAGCTGGAGGTACTGGAGGCATTCCTACAGCGGCTTCAGTTTGAGCAGCTTCAATTCTCCATCCTTGAATAGAGTTGAAATATTTTGTTTCTCCTTGAGGGTTTACCCACTCTCTTCCACGTAAGTTAATACTAATTTTAACTTGCTGCCCTACTTGGTAACTGTTTAATAAATCACATTTATCTTGCACAAACTCCACCATAATATGTTGTGGATATTGCTCTTCTGTTGTAACTACAACTTCTCTTTTTCTAAACCCGTTACTTCCAAAAGTTTGAGTTTCACCAACGACTTTAATACTTCCTTGAACTTCCATTTAATATAATTTATATCTGTTTATTACTATTCTTTTAGCTTAATAATATTTTCCAAACACTCTCTACATCTCCAAAACTTAAATAGTTTTACGCTAGTTTGCGTTTTTCCTTAATGTGTTACTGTTTTAATATTTGGATATTTATCTTCCAAACCAATTACAAAAGAATCAACATTTTTCTCACTAGGTAATGCTTCAACATTATCTAACATCCCTAATTCGTTACCTATTAAAAAATCATACTGTTTTTAACATAATCTGGAAAACTATCAACCCAATTCCCTTTGTAGAAATTGGCTTTGATATTTCAAAAAGATCTTTATTACCTCTACTGTGTTACTAAATCTATTTTTTTTGATCTATAGTTTCATCTCCATTTAAAACATAATCATTAATATGAAGTTTCACGACTTCTCAAATCACCAAATTTCCTACTCCACCTTCTGTTCCTAGTTTGATAATTTCATTAACCTTACATTCTAATTGAATTGTCGATTCTGTAACTCTAAAAGGTTTAGCAACGTCAGATTTTAACATCGTTAAATCAAACTTATTAACACCATCTGCACTAGGCAAAGACACTTGATATATCAAATCATAATTCACGACATCTATTACCAGTCCCTTAGTTTTTTTCTACATTTTGCAATGTTTACTTTGTTTTATTATCTCTAACGCGTCTGTCTGGATAAAAAATTAATATTAGTGAATTTGCACTAAATACTTTAAAAAACTAAACGGCAATAAATTTGGCTTCCATTTTCATCAACCGTACTACCAAAAGTAATTAGCTATTACATAACTACATTTAGAAAACAACCATTTAATTTACTGGCCGTTACGCTTTTTGAGCCAAATGATGCTATTCATTTTTTTATTTTAACAAAACTAATTAAAAAAATCATTAAAATTTAATCTAGTCTTTATTATTAGTTTACCTCTGTCTAAAATTTACAATAAAATCCTTCTGAGAGAATGCAACTAATCTACTATTAAACTAAAAACAGAATTACTAACAACTTAGACAATAATATTAACAGATTTGCATTATATTACATATTAAATAAATTTTAAGTGATTTTCTCAAAAGACAATAATACATTTCGTTGGATAATGATTACAATTTCTTTTATAATTGTTTCTATGATCTTATGGAATACCTATGACTTTTTTCAAAAATTTAAAGACGAAGAACGCACCAAAATGGAATTATGGTCTTTTTCTCAACAAGAATTAACAAAAAGTAGCGATTTAAATGCAAATATAGGAGAGCTACCCATGCAGATTTTACAGAGTAATAAAACCACTCCAATGATTCTTGCTAATAAAGACGGAAGTTATAGTTACAATAACATTAATGAAGAAAAAGCAAAGGATTCTGCATATATACAAAAACTTATTCTAAAATTTGAAAGTGAAAACAAGCCTCATGAAATTAGATATAAAGATGAAATTCTACAGATCCTATATTACGGAAACTCACCATTATTAAATAAATTAAAATATTATCCGCTCGCCTTAATTTTAATTATTGTTTTATTTGTTGCCGTTATATTTTTCTTTTATAGTAGTAATAAAAATGCAACACAAAACAAACTATGGTCAGGAATGGCTAAAGAAACAGCTCATCAAATAGGCACACCATTATCTTCTTTAATAGGTTGGACAGAGATTTTGAAAACCGAAAATGTTAACCCAGGTTACATTGTAGAAATAGAAAAAGACATAGATAGGTTGCAAACTATTACAGAACGTTTTAGTAAAATAGGTTCTGAAACACCACTAGAACCTTTAGACATTATTAAAGAAACCATTAATTCTTATGATTATTTAAAAGCGCGTTCATCTAAATTAATAGAATTTGAAATTATTACTCCAGACCAAGGCAATATTCCAGTAAATCTTAACAGGCAATTATATAGCTGGACTATAGAGAATTTGGTGAAAAATGCTATAGACGCTATGAAAGGCAGAGGTAAATTACGGGTAGAAATATCTCAACTTGAAGATAATGTAAAAGTAAGTGTCACAGATAGTGGAAAAGGGATTCCTAAAAATCATTTCAAAAAAATATTTGAACCTGGCTATACCACTAAAAAAAGAGGTTGGGGATTGGGACTATCACTAGCCAGGCGAATAATTGAAGATTTTCATTTTGGTAAAATTAAAGTATTAGAGTCAAAAATTAATAAAGGAACTACCATCCAAATAGCCTTAAAACGTACACATTAATATGGAAGAATAATTTTTAACCATTAAGAAAGTAATATTAAATAACAACTGTCCTGAACGTTTTAACATGGAAGGTTTAGAACTAACGTTTAAACAAAAGGTTATTGAGAGTAAATTTTACAAATCTATTACCTTTACCTCACAAATTAAACACGAAACCTTTTGCAAAACGTGTAATACTGATATTTACCCAGTACAATGGACAGACGATATTGAAAGAGTTTTTGAATATCAAAAAAAGCATTTACACCAGAATCTACATTTACTTTTTTTAAGAGGGCGTCATGGGTTGCCATAATTACAACAGTAGTTCTTCCAATAATCATTGTTTTATCCCTAACATTACCTAAATTATAGTTCCCTTTTAATAGCTTCTGCTGTTTCAACAAATACTTCAGGTGTCATTTTGGTTTTTTGAATAAAACGCGCATCTTCCATAGAATGTAATGGTATTAAATGCACATGAGCATGCGGCACCTCCAACCCTATTACTGTTATCCCAATTCTATTACAAGGTATTGCTTTCTCAATAGCCAAAGCTACTTTTCTAGAAAACACCATTAAACGTGTATACACATCTTCTTCCAGATCAAAAATTTTATCCACTTCCTTTTTTGGAATACAAAGTGTATGTCCTTTACTATTCGGGTTAACGTCTAAAAAAGCTAAAAACTCCTCAGTTTCTGCAATTTTATAATAAGGAATTTCTCCGTTTACTATTTTGGTGAAAATGGACGCCATACTTTTCAAAGAATTAATTAAGACTATATGTAAATATAAAAAGATTCCTGAATAAACTAAACAGGAATCTTTTTATGTTTTTATAATAACTTAAAATTTTTGCTTACGCGGAAATTAAAACTTAAGATCTTGAAATTTCTACAATATCAAACTTCATCACACCACTTGGCACTTGAATTTCTGCAACTTCTCCAACAGCTTTCCCTAACAAACCTTTTCCTATAGGTGAATTAACAGAAATCTTCCCTGTAGCTAAATCAGCTTCACCATCCGCAACTAACGTATAGTTCATTTCCATACCATTGGTTTGGTTTTTTATTTTCACCTTAGATAACACTAAAACCTTAGAATTATCTAATTGAGATTCATCAATAACACGGGCACCAGCCAAAGCATCTTCTAATTTAGAAATTCTCATTTCTAACATACCCTGCGCTTCCTTTGCGGCATCGTATTCTGCATTTTCACTTAAATCACCTTTATCTCTAGCCTCAGCAATAGCCCTAGACGCTTTTACACGCTCTACATCTTTTAATTGCTTTAACTCGTCTCTTAACTTTTTTAATCCTTCTGGCGTATAGTATGATACTTTACTCATAACTTCATCGTTTACTTAATAAAAAGATTCCGAAAAAAATTTCAAAAAAAGATGAAGCTTTCGGAATAAAAAAATCTCGTTTTCACGAGATTACTTAACAAATATACAAATTTATTAACTCAATTTACTTTTTGTTGTAAATTGCAATTTAATTTTCCAATATGCTATGAGGTCAATATATCTTTTAATTTTATTTACATTTCTAACTAATTGCAGCAAAAACAATGTTAATAATCAAAATAATAAATTTTTACTAGACATAAGTGTTAATATTTCTATTAACCTAAATCTAAACCCTCTATTAACACGTTTTGGAGGCAACTCTATTTATATTCCAAATGAAGGTAATGGAGGTATTCTTGTTGCTTACACAGGAATTGACTATTATGCTTGGGATGCTGCAGATCCTAATCACCCTCAAACCTCATGTTCTCTACTAGTTGACCTTAAAGATCTTAAACAAAACTACGGATTAAGTGCTACATGCCATTGTGATGATAAAAACGAATATAGCCTAGTAACAGGTCTAGCCTTAAATAACGGAGAATTACAATTCCCTTTACGCAATTATCGTGTAGAAAAAAACGGTAGTAAT
This sequence comes from uncultured Algibacter sp., assembly GCA_938003745.1. Lineage (GTDB taxonomy): Bacteria > Bacteroidota > Bacteroidia > Flavobacteriales > Flavobacteriaceae > Postechiella. The sequence goes on along the minus strand of CALKXS010000044.1, from coordinate 30,433 downwards.
TTAATAATCACATATTAATTCTTATAAAAAAAGTCCTTCAAAAGGAAGGACTTTTTCTAATTATAGATAATTAGTATAATTTTTTAAAACTTCAAAGTAACACCTACTAAAAAGTTTGCTGTTGCTTGCGGGTAATAACCTGCATAATATCCAGTTGTAGTCCCTGTAGAACTTGAAGAGTCTAAAAAATCAAAAGACCCAAAATAACCATTCGATACATATTTTTTATTTAAAATATTGTTTGCTAATACAGATAACCCAATAGATTTAAAAAATCTATTGGGTTTAATTTCATAATTAATATTAAAATCATTCACGAAATAATCTGCCAATTTTGAAGACTCATTGTCTATATTCCCCATGTATTGCTCTCCTACATATTTACTTAAAAGTGATAATCGAAGATTCTCTATAGGAAAAAAATTAAGAGTATTCCCGAATACTAACTGTGGAGAAAACGAAATATTAGTATCTCCTAAATCTACAAATTCGCCATTAATAGCAACACCAAAATCTTTTATTTTATTAGTACTTAAAGTTATATTTGTTGATGTACTAAAAAATTTGGAAAAAGATATACTTGCATCAACCTCTACACCTAATCTATAACTATCATCTACATTCACTCTAACTGGACTACCAACATCGTCTAACTCTCCTGTTAAGACTAATTGGTCTTTATAAAACATATAATATACATTAGAATTTAGAGTTACTTTTTTCTTGCTAAAACGCCAACCTAATTCAATATCATTTAACGTTTCATTTTTTGTAACTCCACCTTCAAAATCATCACGATTAGGCTCTCTGTTAGATATTGCGTACGATGCATAAAAACTACTATTATTTGATTGCTTATAAGTAAGTCCTAATTTAGGATTGAAAAAGTCAAAATTTGCATCTGTAATAAACACATTCCTATCAGAATTTAATCCATTTGTTTTATAGTTCACAAAACGCCCTTGTAAATCAATAAACCCTGTAAATTTTTTAGCAAATTTAAAAGTTGCCTTAGAAAAAATGCTAAAATCATTCTTAGTAGCATCACCATCATAATAATGGTCTCTAATATTGGTATTTGCAGCTAAATCACTTCCCCAAATTACTTCTCCAAAATGATCACCATCATAAGAACTATAAGACAATCCAGAAACTAACTCTAAGCCATTGTTTTTGTATGTTACGTTTGCATTAGCAACATAAAAATTATTATCTAACCAGCGACGTACAATAACATCCGAATCTTCTTCAATTAAATTATTAAAATCTGAAGCAGATTCCTCTGCTTTATATTGTTCGAAATAACCTTTACCTTTAGTATAGTTCAACCCAATATTTGTAGACCAATTGTTATCAAAACGCTCATTCCAGTGTAATTGGTAATGATCTTGCCAATAGTTATCTGTTTCATTCTCATAAGTATATGGGTTTTGACGTCTATCTGCCTTTAACTCATCTATAGTTAAACCAAACCAAGATTGATATGTTTGCTCTTTATTTCCAAAGGTTAAAGCCTTAATTAAAGTATTACCATCTTTATAAACTCCTTGTAAGAAATACGATTTTAAATCTGTAAAAGCACGATCTACATAACCATCTGAATCTATTTTAGAGAAACGTCCAGAAATTTCAAAATGATCATTTAACAAACCTGTACTTAATTTTATAGTATGCTTTCTTGTACCAAAACTACCAAAACTATTAGATATTTCTCCGGTAGCAATATCTGAAAAAGCATCAGTTAGTAAATTCAAACTTGCTCCAAATGCCGCAGAACCATTAGTAGATGTCCCTACACCTCGTTGTAATTGTAAACTTTCTGTAGACGATGCAAAATCACCCAAGTTTACCCAAAACGTCCCTTGACTTTCTGGATCATTATAAGGTATTCCATTAATGGTTACATTTACACGAGTTGCATCTGTACCACGTACACGAATACCCGAATAACCAATACCAGCACCTGCATCACTAGTTGTTACTACAGATGGTAAATAATTTAAAAGTGAAGGGATGTCTTGTCCTAAATTACGTTTCTGTAATTCTTTTTTAGAAACATTTGAATGTGTTATTGGCGAATCTGCACTTACACGAACAGCATTTACCAAAACTTCATCTAGCTTTTCTGTTTTAGTTGAATCTTGTTTAATTTGATTTTGTTGTGCATGTGCACTTACTGATAACACAAGAAGTGTTAAAAAAAGAAAAATGTTTTTCATTACGATTATATCATAATCGAATAAAAAGAGGTAATTATTCTTTGTTTTTAATAATTTAAAATTCGAATATTAAACTTAGTAATTATAAAAATGCTAAAGCTTTTTTATACTCACTAAAAATGTTTACCAAACATTTTTTAACATTCACAATCCCTAAACAGCATTATCTGTTCTAGGTTCATTGGGTATGATCTCAGCCTTTTGACAGTTATAAATTAAAAGCAATAAATTAGAAGTCCAACTTTAGACTAAAACCAATTACTCTAGAGTGTTAACTGAAAAAGCACCCCTTTTTTGAGAACGGCGCAAATGTAGTAACGAATTATCAATTTGCAACTAATAAATGTTATTTTTATTCTAAATCCGGTTTTTTCCTATTCGCTTTTGTTTCAGATCGTCTATTTTTATTATTAAGTCGTTTTCTAATAACGCTTCTGGGAGTTTTAGTAGGTAAACGCCTTTTAGGACGGATTAAGCCAAATTTAATTAGTTCTAAAAACCGTTTAATAACAATCTCTTTGTTTCTATGCTGACTTCTACTTTCGTCACATTGTAAAATCAAGATATCTTCTTTTGTTAGTCTATTTTGAAGTTTAGACTTAATACGATGTTTTTGAATATCACTTAATACCAACGAATCCTTTACATTAAAAAACAATTCTATTTTAGATGACACCTTATTTACATGCTGGCCACCACTACCAGAACTTCTTACTGCTTTAAAAGCTAACTCTTCCAATATGGCTTTTTCATCAAACATTATATAACTTGATGCTCTGGTTTTAATAAATCGTTTACATTCTTAACAGGGTTAAAAGTATTTAAAGGCACCTCAACAAATATAGTATTCCAATATGCCATACTTCCATTCCACAACCCAGGAAGCTCTAATGCTTGAATATCTGTTCCGTTTTGTGTTTTCATAGTTACAAAAGCCGCTTCAGGGTCTACAAAATCTTGAAGATTAAATTTCTCTCCTTTATAATTTTTAACGCCGCAAACTAAATCACAAGGATTAAAATGTGTTGCATTTTTCACAATTTCTGCTTGAGAATTATTATCTATATCTATTTGAGCAAACTCTACAATTTGTAATGAAACAACCCCATTTTTATCCTCTACCCAAAACGGTCCACCTCCAGGTTCTCCTTCATTTTTTACCATTCCGCATGCGCGAATAGGTCTATTCAATACATCTTTTAAGTAATTTACTTTTTCATTTAAAGTGAAATCTTCAAAATCATCAACTAGAGTAACATTCATTTTACTAGACACAAAAGCTGCCATAGCAAGAACATTTTCTTCAGAAACTGAATTACCATCTAACTCATGCAAAAACTTAAAAGCTTGTTGCTGAGTTTCTACTAATACACCTGCCAGTAACTTTTTATAATTAGAAATTATAATGTTTTGTTTTAAAACAACAATATTATCAATGTTTTTAATAAAAATAATATCATTATTTAATTGACCTAAATTCTCTAATAAAGCACCATGTCCCGCTGGCCTAAATAGAATTGAACCATCTTCATTTCTATAAATTTTATTATCTGTTGTAAGCGCAAGAGTTTCAGTTTCTTCTTTTTGATATGAATATGACAAATTAAAAGCAACTCCAGTTCTCTTTTCTAATTCAGCTTGAGCTTTATCAAATGTTGACACAAAATAATCATGATGCTTTTCAGATACTGTAAAATGCAAATTAGCTTTATTAGTTGATGATGCGTATAAAGTTGACTCATGCAAATGTTCTTCATAAGCAGTTACAGACTTTCCATTGTATTTATGAAATGGCAATAATCCTTTTGGAAAAAAACTATAATTTAAACGATCTTCAGCAAGCATAGTCTTAACAAGCTCAACTGCTTTTTCTCCTAAATTTAAACTTTCAAAATTGGGATTAAGTTCTTTTGTTCTATTCATTAATTCTGAATAAAACGGAAATTTTTCTAGGTTAGAAATGAATGTTTTAATCGCTATATCATTTTTATCTTTTATGTAAGTATCAATATCTTGTTTTGAAGCATCATACGCATTCAAAAATTGAAATAGAAACTTAAACATTCTGGTTGCAGCACCAGAAGCTGGCACAAATTTCACAATGGATAAACTATTTTGATTATCATTATATAATTGAATATAGTTTTGAATAACCTCATCAGTATAACTTTCTATACCATTACCTACATTGGCGGCGGCTATTAGGTTAGAATAAGACATCCCGTTTTTAATACGATTTACTTGAGCTTCAACTTGCTTTAAAGAAATGCCTTTATTTTTTATTTGCTTAATATCTTTATCTGAAAACATTAGGTTTGGGGGTTTAGTAATTTATCAATATGTAATACTGCTGTACTAAGACGCCTGTTTTTATCTCCTTTTAGGAGTACGTATGGTCGATTATTTTTTATTAATTCATTTTGAGAAAAGCTTCAAACATTTTTTTCCTTTCATTTGGCTTATCTCTTAAGTCATCTGCTTCCCAAGGCGTGTCAATATAAGTCAAAAAATACAAATCGTATGTATTTTCTAACGCAAATTTTTCAAGTATAGGGTTACAACACCCTAAATAATAAGCTTCTGAATATACTTTAGTTTCAAGTAAATCTGTATCACATATTAGAATACTGTCTGTTTTTTGCGATAACTCATTCTCTAATTTCATTTGCCCTTCTGCAATAGGTAACAAATCTTCAGCTTCACAAGTTTTTCGCTCATTATTCCATTTATTTTGAAGATAATCTCTAGCATACTCAGGCACCCATACAGAATTATAATGCCTCGCAAGTTGTCTAGACAATGTTGTTTCCCCTGTAGATTCAGGTCCAAACAATACTATTTTTATACATTTTGAATGTTGTTGCTTATATTTTTCTTCCATGCTAAATAACCAAAAATGGCTATAACTGTAAATCCTAAATATTGAATACTAGTAAATGTAAATCCTTTATAAAAATATAACGGCACAGATATAACATCTCCTATAATCCAAAAAATCCAATTTTCTATTTTTCGTTTTGCCATAAGCCACATACCAACAAAAAATATAGCCGTAGTAATAGTATCTATATATTCTACCCAACTTGTCCATTTATCAAATGTTTTATACACAAAATAAACAAACAATAGCGTTGCAAAAAAGATAATTACGCTTAGCTTTTTTTCGTTAGATGTTGTCTTTGAAATAGGAGTTACATGTGTATCATCAACCTTTCGTGTCCAAATACACCATCCATAAACACTCATTATAAAATAATAAGCATTTATCATCATATCACCTAGAAGCTCCCACTTCAACAATAAATATACAAAAATAATAGTGCTAACCATACCGGTAGGGAAAACCAAAATTTTATTTAGCTTAGAATATATTACAGAAAGGAATCCAAAAATAACAGCAACTATTTCAAGTACAACATCAATGGTTTCATATTGAGAATATTGTCCAAATAAAAAATCAAAAATAGCATTCATTAATTTATTTTTTTTAAATCATCAAAAAACGATTCATCATCTTCAAAAGCAGTTCCAATAACAACTAAATTGGCTCCTACATCATAAGCTAACTTCAATTGTTCTTTATTTCTTATACCCCCTCCAACTATTAAAGGAATATTTAATTCGTTTTTAACACCGCGTATAATTGCTTCTGTAAGTGGAAATTTAGCACCACTACCCGCTTCCAAATATATAAGCTTCATTCCTAATAATTCCCCTGCTCTACTGGTGTCTATAATATTTTGAATTTGATTTCTTAACATGGGCTTAGTCCCTGTTACCTTTTCTACAGCTGTAAATTTTCCGCTTTCAATTAGCATATAACCTGTTGGTATAATTTCTAATTCTGAGCCTCTTAATTTTGAAACCGACTCCACATGCTTTCCTATTAAATACTCTGGGTTTCTACCAGAAAGTAATGATAAAAACAAAAGTGCATCTGCCTTATTTGTAATTTGAGTAACATCACCAGGAAACAAAACAACAGGAAGCTTAGTATACTTTTTAATTTCTATCACTAAAGTTTCAGTTTGAAAATCACCAACTATACTACCTCCAACAAAGATATGTGTAGCTATTGAAGCATTTACTTTTTTAAAAAAAGCGCTTGTATTCTCAACAGGAAACTTATCTGGATCTATTAAAACAGCCAGTAGTCTCTCGCATTTAGAAATAGCAGACATTATATTATTATAAATAGATTCCATTAAGCTATAGCATAAGCACATGTAAAGCCGTCAAACTCTAAAAAGTGAATGTTGTATCTGTATTTTTTTTCTTCATAATCAATCCAAGCCACAGTAGAATCATCAACTATTTCAAACGGAATTACAAAAAAATACTTTTTAAAACTAACTCCCGGAGTTGCAAAAAGTTTGTATAAAGATTCTTTGACACACCAAATAGCTATTAGTTTTTTAATATAATCATTAGCATTTTCATCAAGGTAATCTAATTCATAATCAATAAATTTATGAGCGATAATTGTAATTTTATCACGTTGTTTTTCTATATCAATGCCAATTAAATTATCACTTACTATAACTCCAGCATAGTTAAAAGAATGTGTAATAGATATTTGCCTACCATCATGTAAATGAGGCTTACCATTTTCATCATAAAACAAATCAGCATCAGTATAACCAAACTCCGCTAATAAATGACGTACACTTAAAAATCCACGTTGATGCAATTCACTTTTCATACTCAAAACACGTTTTAAAGTCTCTGGTTTTAAAGTCAATGGCTTCATTAAATCATCATAAGATTCATCAATCTTCCATATTTTAACAACAGTTTGTGAATTTGGAGTAATGGTTTTATAAAGAGGCATTTAATATTCTAAAAGTTATTGATTATCTTTGCACCGCCCATGGCAGACCAAACATTTTTGGTAAGCGAATTTAACTATTTTAAGTACCATTGCCAAAGGTGTTTCGGTATATAAAAACATTAGAAAAAGAAAAAAATAATATGAGTACAAAAACGATTCCTTTCGTAGCTAATAAAGTAAAAGATATTTCTCTTGCAGAATGGGGAAGAAAAGAAATTGAATTAGCCGAAGCAGAAATGCCAGGATTAATGAGTCTTCGTGATGAATATAAAGATTCTCAACCTTTAAAAGGTGCTAGAATTGCAGGATGTTTACACATGACTATTCAAACAGCTGTGTTAATTGAAACTTTACAAGCTCTTGGAGCAGAAGTTACTTGGAGCTCTTGTAACATATTCTCTACACAAGATCAAGCTGCTGCTGCTATTGCTGCTGCAGGAACTGCGGTTTATGCTTGGAAAGACATGAACGAAGAAGAGTTTGATTGGTGTATTGAGCAAACATTATTCTTTGGTGAAGACAGACAACCACTTAACATGATTCTTGATGATGGTGGTGATTTAACTAATATGGTATTAGATAAATATCCAGAATTAGCTGCAGGAATTAATGGTTTATCAGAGGAAACTACAACAGGTGTTCACAGACTTTACGAGCGTGTAAAAAACGGAACATTACCAATGCCTGCCATTAACGTAAACGATTCTGTAACAAAATCTAAATTCGATAATAAATACGGTTGTAAAGAATCTGCAGTAGATGCCATTCGTCGTGCTACCGATATTATGTTAGCTGGAAAACGTGTTACTGTATGTGGTTACGGTGATGTAGGTAAAGGTACTGCCGCTTCTTTTAAAGGCGCTGGAAGCATTGTAACCGTTACAGAAATTGATCCTATTTGTGCATTACAAGCTGCCATGGACGGTTTTGAAGTTAAAAAACTAGAAACAGTTATTGGTAATACAGATATCGTTATTACAACAACAGGGAATAAAGATATTATTCAAGGTAGACATTTTGAAGCTTTAAAAGACAAAGCTATTGTATGTAACATAGGGCATTTCGATAACGAAATTGACATGGCTTGGTTAAACGAAACTCACGGAAATACAAAAAACACAATTAAACCTCAAGTAGATAAATATACTATCAACGGAAAAGACGTTATCATTCTTGCCGAAGGCCGTTTAGTAAACTTAGGTTGTGCAACAGGTCACCCAAGTTTTGTAATGAGTAACTCATTTACAAACCAAACTTTAGCACAAATAGAACTTTGGAATAACGCTGATGCTTATAAAAACGAAGTATACATGTTACCTAAATCTTTAGACGAAAAAGTTGCCAAATTACACCTTGCAAAAATTGGAGTTGAGTTAACAGAGCTTCGTGAAGATCAAGCAAGTTACATTGGTGTAACTGTAGATGGCCCATATAAGCCAGAACATTATAGATATTAAGAAAAGAACATCTTTGCGAGGAGTTTTTACAACGAAGTAATCTCTTTTAATTTAATATAAAACTAAATCCCAAGCAGCAATGTTTGGGATTTTTTTGTTTGGGCGTTACCCCGAAAAGGGGTCGGGCTTTCGGCAGTCGCTTTTTTTGTTGCATAAGTGCAACAACACAAAAAGAGCTTCAACAATGCCTCTATCCCTAACGCTTAAAATTCGTTAATTCCTATTTTTGTCGTGTAGAACGTATGTGAGACATCACACAATCATTGTCAAACAACATGTAGTTTTTCCTAAAGTCTAAATGATAGCTACTACAAACAGATCACTCATCAATCATATCCTGTTCAAAATACCACCACAAACTAGAGTCTATAGACTGTTTCATTTTATTAATATCAATATTATCTTTTAGAAAAACCGTTATATTTTCGTTTGCGCGGTTTTGTCCCATGCTTTCTCTAATTTCAATGAGTTCTACTTCTTTAAAATGTTCTAAATGTTTTTTTATTCTATTATCTAAAGATTCATCGGCTAAAAAAATCTTAATTGTAGGTCGCCTTGGGGAGTTTCTTATTTCAGATCTAAAAGGTTTCATACGCTACATTTTTTCTAGTTACACCCAAAAGCAAAATTGCTATTTCCTTAAAGTTACTATTTTTTTAAACCAAAGTCAATAAAAAAGCCTCTCTATTTAAAGAAAGGCTTCTAATATTTTAATTGTTTCCGTAACTATTGCATATTAAAATAACCAGCCAAACTAATGTTGATTTTATCTTGAAGCGAATTAATACACACACCATCTTTTCTAAAAACAGTAATATTTTCCTTTACTCTATTGCGCTCTACACTTTTTCTTATCTCTATAAGTTCTATATCGGTAAAGCCTTCTAAATAACCTTTAACATCTATATCTAAAGACTCATCACTTAAAAATATTTTAATAGTTTGTTGGGTTGGAGAATTTCTAATTTCAGATCTAAAAGGCACCATATTCATCATTTTTTTTAATTAAACCTAAAAGCACGACTTGCTATTCCTTAAAGTTAATATTTTTTTTGAATTAAAATAAAAAAAGTCCTTTCTATTTCTAAAAAGGACTTAATATTATCCACACGCTATTCTAATCATTTAATTTCAAACTACTTAAGTCGTGAAAAAAGAAATTTTTTTCATCATTCATAGACACAAATAACCCATTTGGAAATTTGTTACCTAAAGATACTGTAGTTACCTCACAACCATCTGTTTCAATAGTTCCCAAATCAACTTCTTTAATAAAAGCATTCGTTTTTAAATCAAAAATATTGAATGTATGCGCTTGTTGGTTAGATACTATTAAAAATGATTTGCCTTGATATTTTGCAATAGCAATACCTTCTATATCTTCTTTAAAATACTCACCTCCAAAACAATAAATTTCTTCATCACCATTATTTGGTTCAGCATAATATTTACGTATACAATGCATCTCATCTGAATAATAAATAATACCCGCTTCATCATCTACTGCAATAGCTTCAATTTCTTTTTTTCCACTAAACTCACCAAAAGCGCGAACAAATTTAGCATGAACACCTAAACTATCTGACGTTAAAAGATATTGATGCAGGTATCCTTTTTTAGGGCCATTTTTTCTACCAACAATAGCATAAATACTTTTTGTTTCTGGAGATTTATACAAAGCAATTCCCATTGGCAAATTTGCCTTAGGTAATTTAGCATCTTCAAAAACAGGAAAACCTCCATTATCTAATGGTTTCATATTTGGAACTGAATACAAACGTAATTTTTGACGCTCCCTTTCTGTAAATGCAATAACATCTACTTTAGTAGTATCATTTAATTGAAAACCATACTCTAAATCGATATTATTTGGTCTTTTTAAATGTCTAATGGTTTTGTTTTCTAGAACTTTTCCATCTAAATCGAAAGCATAAATTGCACCATCGGTATTTTTATCTGTACCAAAAACAATACTTTTAGAAGCATCTTTAGGGTTTACCCATATAGCAGGATCATCAGTATCGTGTAACGTGTTTTCTGTAACTACATCTGCAATTATTTCTGGTAGTTTTGTTGCACACGACATAAGTACAACAAAACAACCAAAAATGATATTTATTTTAATTTTAGTCATGCTCATTTTTTCTTAAATAAGTTATATTTCAATCCAAAAGTAATACGCCTTCCATAATACTCTGCCTGCATTGTTCTACTCTTTAAGCCTTGGTAATAACGTAATGGCTGATCTGTAATATTGTTTAAATCAAAATACACACTAAAATTATCGTTAAACGTATAAGAAGCATTAAAATCTACTAAAAATTGTTCGTCATAATATCTATCTTCTAGAGGATTCCCTCCAATTTCATCAATATAAGCATCAGAGAAATTTGCAGATAAACGCACGCTTAATTTCTTATCATTATACCCTAAAGATCCATTAAACATATTTGGTGCTGTACCAGGTAAGTCTACATCTTCACGCTCATCGCCATCACTATTTCTAATCCCCTCTGCACTTGATGTTAAATAGGTATAATTCAACATTAAACTAAAGTTTCTAGCAAATCCTGGTAAAAAATCTAACTGGCGTTGAAACCCAAATTCCGCACCAAAAATATTAGCATCTTCTCCGTTTTGAGGTTGAAAAACATCATAACCCGTAGTGGCATCTTCAGTAACAAACTGATAAATAAAATCTTTGATATTTTTTTGAAAAACTCCTCCTGATATGACACCTACATTTTTAAAATAGTACTCTCCCATAACATCGAAGTTCATAGACGTTGTAGCATCTAATTCAGAATTTCCTAAATAAATTTCTTCGTCGTCTGCAACAATATCAATACTGGGAACTATGTCTGCATAATTAGGTCTAGCAATAGTATTTGTCCACGCAAAACGTAATATGGCTCTATCTCTTAATTTATATTTAAAGTGTATACCTGGTAATACATTTACATAATTATTATCGGCTTTAATAGTACCCAAAACATCTTCTTCATCTTCAATTTGATTTCCTATGGCTTCAGTTTTCGTTTTTTCTAACCTTATACCAACTAATACATCTAATTTGTCCGACAATTGCTGATTTATCATAGCATAAGCACCAAAAACATCTTCTTCCACCTTGTAGTTTGCTCTAACATATTCGCTTGGTACATCAGACACATCAAATAAAGATGAATTATTTAAATCTAAGTGTCCTAAAAAAACTGGATCTACAAATTGTCCCGCTGCATATTGACTTCCCGCTAGAAAATCTGCATCAGTTTGATCTACTATTAGTAAAGCAGACAAATCATCAAAAGCACTATTTGTAGGCTCATATTCAAAGAAATTATTCGCTCTTTCTTTTTCTTTAATTTTAGAACGCACACCAAATTTTAAAAATCCGTTTTCATTATTAAAAAGATCCAATGGTAATTTAGCATTAACAAAAGTGTTAAAATCTTTTTCTTCTGTGAACTGGTTTTCTTCAGTTATTTCTTTTAAATCAAAATCGTTTAAAGCCATTCCTGAAACTGGTGTAATTATAGGAAATTTGGTGTTAGATAAATTATAATTTATATCAATATTTTTTGCTCTATATTCTATATACCTTTCGTTTAAACGCTCTTCTGATGCCGATGCGTAAGACACCATCCAATCTAATTCTAAATTTCCTAATAAATGATTACCGCCTAAACTATAGTTCTGCATACGTTGATCTTCTAAACGAGCATTTTTATTACGATCATTATCAATACCTCCCTTAGTTTGTCTTCTAACCTCTGCTTGATAACCTTGAGAAGAATCATTTTCATCTATAAGCTCTATATCTTTATAACGCAGTCTGTAGCGATTTTCTCTATCGTCTCTCCAGTTATACATCGTTTTTAAATACATCTTATTATTAGCATCAAAAGCATAATCTAGATTTACAGAAAAACTTCTACGAATACGTTGCACTAAATACGTTCTAACATCATGCTCTTTTACAAATGGTGTATCACTATCATCCCACCCGAATTCTATATTATCAGATCCAAAATCGCTATCGTTTACAGACGTTGATAACATCCAACCAAACTTTTCATTTTTACTACGATTTCCAACTAAAAAAGACCCGTTTAAAATTCTTTTATCTGTAATAAGATTAATACCTGAACCTAAAGTTGCAGCAATCCTAAATCCGTTTGGAGATGTTCTAGTAACTAAATTTACAGATCCACCTAAAGCATCGGCATCCATATCTGGAGTTACAGCTTTATTAACTTCAATAAGCTGAATCATATCTGCTGGAATTAAATCCATCTGTACATTTCTATTATCGCCTTCAGCGGAAGGAATACGACTTCCGTTTAGAGTCACTGAATTTAACTGAGGCGCTAAACCACGCACAATAATGTTACGTGCTTCACCCTGATCTACCTGCATTGTAATTCCAGGTATACGCTTTACAGCATCACCAATGTTTGCATCAGGAAATTTACCTATTTGGTCTGTTGATACTACATTAGTAATATTCTGCTTATTCTTTTGCGAGTTTAAAGCTTTCGCTTGACTTGTATTATAACCTGTGATAATAACACCGTCTAATTCTAAAACCGAAGGCGCAATCGAAATTTTTATCGTCTTAGTTACTCCTTCTTGCACATCAACTTTTGTTTCAAAATCTGCGTAACCTATATAGGTTACTTTAACAATGTGTTTTCCTGTTGGAATGTCTACTAATAAAAAATTCCCGTCGGCATCAGAAATAGCTCCTTTTTTTAATATTTCAATAATCACATTGCCAAAAGGAATTGGCAAACCTGCCTCATCAATTATTGTCCCCTGAATGTTACCACTTTGAGAGAAAACAGCAACGGAAAATAGTAATGTTAATAATATAAATACGTAATTTTTTTTCATGGTTGTTTTGTGGATTAATTATTTTCACAAAACAATAAAACAGACACGACAACCACTTTAAGTGTTTTTTAAGATATGGTTATCACTGCGAAAGAAAATACCGCAATTTCATATTAGGTTAATATTTAATAAAAGGTTTAGATATATTATGTCACTTCTAAACATAAAAACCCTTCCTGAAGACAGAAAGGGTTTAACTTATTTTATAATTGGTAAATATTAAGTAGCAGGATTGGGAATAGCACTATGCACCGCATCAATTTGCTCTAAAACCTCTTGAGATAAAGTAATATTAATACTCTCAATATTTTCTTCTAGTTGCTCTAAACTAGTAGCTCCAATAATATTACTTGTTATAAATGGTTGTTGATTAACAAAAGCTAATGCCATTTGCGCTAAAGACATATTATTATCTTCGGCTATTTTTAAATAACGCTTTGTTGCTTCTGTTGATTGCTTAGTACTATATCTTGCAAATCTTGGAAATAAAGTTAATCTTGAATTATCTCCTGCATTGCCTTTAATATACTTTCCAGAAAGTACTCCAAACGCCAAAGGTGAATAAGCCAGTAACCCAACATTTTCTCTTAATGAAACTTCTGCCATATCAGTTTCAAAAGTTCTAGTCAACATAGAATACGCATTTTGTACTGTTATTACTTTTGGCAAATTATGATTTTTATGTTCTTCTAAATAACGCATGGTTCCCCATGAATTCTCATTAGAGATTCCAATGTGCCTTATTTTACCAGCTTTAATAGCTGTATCTAAACTATGTAATACCTCATTAAAATTATCATTCCATTTTGCATCTAGTTTAAAATCTCTTATGCCAAATCTATTGGTATCACGCTCTGGCCAATGCAATTGGTATAAATCTATATAATCTGTTTGTAAGCGTGCTAATTCTAAATCTATAGCTTCTTTTATAGCACTTGGACTAAAACCTGTTATTCTTATATGTGCTGTATAATCACCACCTCCAGCAATTTTAGAAGCTACAACTACTTTTTCTCTATTACCAGGTTTCTTTAACCATGTACCAATAATAGTACTTGTTTTTCCACTGCGCTCTGCATTTGCAGGAACTGGGTATAATTCAGCAGTATCAATAAAATTAACACCTTGATCCAAAGCATAATCTATTTGTTCATGACCTTCATCTTCTGTATTTTGATTTCCCCAGGTCATAGACCCTAAGCAAATCTTACTAACTTTTATATTGGTACTTGGTAATGTTGTGTACTTCATATTAAGAATTGAATTGGAGTTTTTTTACTCCAAAAATTTAATTTTACAAACTATATAGTCGTATTATTTTTTAAAAATTGCGTAAACAGGAAAATGATCGCTATAACCACCTTTATATTTCTTTCCAACATAGGTTCTAAATGGAGTTCCTTTATATTTTCCTTCGAAAAGTTTCAAAAATTCTTCATCAAATATATTAGCAGAACTATATTCATATAAATTATCTGAAGTTCTAAAGAAATTTGTTGAAATTAATATTTGATCAAACAAATTCCATTGTCTTCTGTAGTTTGTTGTTCCTCTATCAAAAGAGCGTAATGTTTCCATAGGATTAAACAAGTCAAAACCTTCAATTAAACGTTTAATACTATTGCTATGAGGGTCGTCATTAAAATCTCCAATAACAATAATTTTCGCATCTTCATCTTTATATCTCAAATTGGAAATGATTTCTCCTACCTTATCTGATGATGCTACTCGTTTATGCTCCGTTTCCTTTTCACCTTCTCGTCTTGATGACCAATGATTAACAAGAACCTGTACTTTTTCACCATCCATCAATCCAGTAACCAGTAAAATATCTCTTGTATAGTCAGGAGAGCCATCATCATCTGTTAATTCAATTGTATAAGGCTCAGAAGTTATTACTTCAAAAGCATTTTTATCATACAAAAGCGCCACATCAATACCTCTTTCATCTAATGAATCATAGTGTACATAGCCGTAATTACAATCTTCTAAATGTTTAGAATCTATTAAATCTTTAATAACTTTAGCATTTTCCACCTCTGCTAAACCAACTAAAGCAGGGTGTTTTCCCGTTTCCTTTTTTCCAATATTAGAAATAGCAAAACCTAATTTTCTTAATTTGTTATCATAGCGTTTTGGAGTCCATTTTTTTGGAGATGTAGGCAAAAAATCCTCATCATGTATATGCTCATCATTATAAACATCAAATAAATTCTCAATATTGTAAAAAGCTACAGTTTGCATATTATCCCTAATAGGGACATCGTCATAATTATAATCTGTCATACTTCAAAAATAGGCTTTAAAATAAAATAAATAAAGAATATTTAAACTAACATCTTAAAGAGTGATGGATCAAGCAATTATTATCAATTTAAATCCTAGTAATTCAGTAACTTTGCTGCATTACTTATTTTTATGATTGAAAAGAAAGATATTGCTTTAGAAAGAGCCATTTTAATTGGTGTAATAACTAAAGATCAAGATGAAGAAAAATCTAAGGAATACTTAGACGAATTAGAGTTTTTAACCTTCACTGCAGGTGGACAAGCCATAAAACGCTTTACACAAAAAATAGATATGCCCAATCCTAAAACATTTATAGGTACGGGTAAAATGGAGGATGTTCGTCAATTTATTGAAGACAATAAAATTGGAACAGCCATTTTTGATGACGAATTATCTGCTGCACAAGAACGAAATATTAGTAAAATATTAGAATGTAAAGTATTAGACAGAACCAATTTAATACTAGATATTTTTGCACAACGCGCCCAAACCAGTTATGCAAGAACGCAAGTAGAATTAGCACAATGCGAATATTTACTACCTCGTTTAAGAGGAATGTGGACACACCTTGAACGTCAAAAAGGGGGAATTGGAATGCGTGGACCAGGTGAAACCGAAATTGAAACAGACAGACGTATAGTACGCGATAAAATAGCCTTATTAAAAAAGCGTATCACAACTATAGATAAGCAAATGGCAGTGCAACGTGGTAACCGTGGTAAAATGGTTCGTGTTGCTCTTGTTGGGTACACCAACGTTGGTAAATCTACCTTAATGAATGTGGTTAGTAAAAGTGCCGTTTTTGCCGAAAACAAACTCTTTGCAACATTAGACACAACGGTTAGAAAAGTGGTTATTCAAAACTTACCATTTCTTTTAAGTGATACCGTTGGGTTTATTCGCAAGTTGCCAACCCAACTTGTAGATAGTTTTAAAAGCACATTAGACGAAGTTAGAGAAGCCGATTTGCTATTACATATCGTAGACATATCGCATCCAAATTTTGAAGAGCATATTGCTTCTGTTGAGAAAATTTTAGGTGAAATAAAAAGTGGTGATAAACCCGTAATTATGGTTTTCAATAAAATTGATGCGTATCAAGCTGAACCATTTGATGAAACCGACTTAATTACCGAAAGAACTGGTGCTCATTACAGTCTTGACGAATGGAAAAGCACTTGGATGAATAAAGTAGGTAACAACGCCTTATTTATATCTGCCTTAAACAAACAAAATTTAGAAGATTTTAAAAAGCGTGTTTACGACGAAGTTCGAGAAATTCATGTCACACGTTTTCCTTATAATCATTTCTTGTATCCAGATTACAATTACGAAGACATGGAATAATACTTGGGCGTTACCCAAAAGGGTCGCGCTTTCACAAGTCGCTCTCTACGAGGAGCTCCAACAATTGCTCTATCTCTAACGCAAAAAAATGCGCTCCTAAAAAAGAAGCGCATTTTTTATATATGAAATAAATACTTTGTTTAGAACTTATAGCTTAATCCAAAAGTATAATATGTTTGTAGATCATTGTCAACATCATCAAAAGAAGTTGCTGTTGCTGGAACCTGAGCTAAAGCATAATTTAAAGCCTCTTGTTTATTACTTCTTAAACCAAAGTCAAAACCAACACCAATCATTTTCCATAAAGTATAACCAAAAGAATTCGTCCAAGTAAAGTTAGATAAATCATCAGATTTATAACTTCGGAATGTAGAAAAGTTTGTTTTGAAATTTATAGCTCCTATTTGCCTTGTATAATCTGCAACTATTTTAGCACCTAAAGAAGAATCAAAAATAGCATCGTTATCACTAAATACAAAATTGTAGTTTAAAGGATGTATAACAACTATTAAGTTTTGAATAGGCGTCCAAGTAGCACCAACACCAACATCTAAATATCCAGGATCATTAAAGTTATCTAACAATGTTGTTCTATACTCTACTAATCCAGAAATTGCTAATGTTTTACTAATGTTTCTACCATATAAAGACGATATATTAAAAACATCTGTAGTTGGGTTAAAGCTATCATCATCAGTAGAAACATCTTTATTATCTAATTTTACCCAGTTTAAATTTGTTGTTAAAGAGTTTCTCCAGAAAAATTTTTCTTGAATTAAATTAGCAAAAGCATTTACTGTAAACCCAATGTTTCCAGAAGAGTTATTAGGCGCTCCTTGAGAATACCAATTATTGAAGTTAGATAAGCTACCACCAATAGTACCAAAAGCACCTTTTCTCCATCCTGGAAGTGCATCAATTTTAGCCTGTAAAGCATTAGCCTCCCCTTGAGCAGCATCAGCTATAGCTTGCTTTTCAGATTTTTGTTTTAGTAACTCTTCTTTAGTTTGTGCCTTTGCTGAAACAATTCCAACAAAAACGGTAAGTAGAAGTAATAATTTTTTCATTTTAAGTTTGTTTTAATTTATACAAATATAAATGTTAGACACTTATATACAAATTAGTCACATTAAAATAAACAGATTATTTCTTTTTATAAAGCGGCACAGAAGAACATGATTCGCCGTACATTATAGATTTAGCAAAAGGTTTTAGTTTGTTAGAAAGCATGATGTAAGCATTTTGCGGCACTGGTTTTTTAGCACAACCCTTTATAATAATTGGTTTATTAGCATAACTTGAAACATCCAAATCATTTAAAACATCTTGATATATAGATGTTTCTAATGTTTCCAAATTACCTACAAGCACCTTTTTAGCAAAAGGTTCTAAATGAATACTAAGCAACATAAACGCCCAAGCTGGAATAATAGCATCACTACTACAAGTTAACGCTACGTAATTGTCTTTATATTGAGGCCAATCGAATTCTGATACTTGAGTTCTGAAATCTTTTTCGCGCAATACAAAACCTTGAAATAACCAGTCTTTAATATCAAACATCACACGTTTACCCTCAGGGTAATAATCCTCAAGGTTTAAAGTTACTAGTTTACTATTCGCTACGCGATTTATGATTTCGTCTGGCATTTAAACATACGTTTATTCAATTATAATTTTATTTCTAATTCCAATATCCGTTCTTACATCAAATTCGAAATAACCAACATCACCTGAAAAACCCTTAATATTAATTTTTGATCTACCAACTTATAAGTCTTTTTTATCAAAAGCCTTAGCCATTAGATTTTATGTCTTTATCATAAAAAAAGGTATGTAACTAATAGATTATTAATACGACCTGAATTACTATTATCTATAGAAAATGTTCCTGTTTTAACTCCTCGATTCGTTAAACTGTCAGGTAGAACAATTTACATTCAAGGGTTTTATCCACACCCTTAGTAACTCTTTCAAAAAACTCCGTAGCGGTTTCTTCAACTGCTTCACCTCCCTTATTTAAAGCTTCTTTTCCTTTATTTACAGCTTTGTTACAAGATGTAAATACGATGGAAAATATTAAAACGAATTTAAAATTATGGATTTCATAAAACTACAACATGCCCAATTCCAACTTCGCTTCTTCGCTCATTAAGTCTTGCGTCCAAGGCGGATCGAAAGTAATTTCAACCTCCGCATCTTTTACAGCATCTAGAGATTTTACTTTTTCTTCAACCTCTAAAGGCAACGTTTCTGCTACAGGACAGTTAGGTGTTGTTAATGTCATTAAGATTTTCACATCGTAATCTTCATTTACAAAAACATCGTAAATTAATCCTAATTCGTATATATCTACAGGTATTTCTGGATCATAAATCGTTTTAAGTACATTTACTATTTTTTCACCTAATTCGGCTGTATCTGCTGTTTCACTCATTTTTTTTAAATGCTTATTTGTTGATGTGTTTAATCGTTGTTTTATAAACAATTAAACAAAAAACGATTAAACTTATTTAAGTTGTGTTTGGTATGCTACTGCATACAATTTTAATTGCTTTATCATACTCACTAAACCATTTGCTCTAGTAGCTGATAAGTGTTCTTTTAATCCAATTTCGTCTATAAAACCAGTATCAGCATTAATAATATCTTTTGGGTGTTGATTTGAAAACGTACGAATCAAAATAGCAATAATCCCTTTTGTAATAATAGCATCACTATCTGCCGTAAACTCTATTTGGTCGTCTTTCATTTCTGCATGTACCCAAACTTTACTTTGGCAACCTTTTATAATGTTGCTATCTGTTTTATATTGGTCGTCAATTAAGGGTAAATCTTTCCCTAAATCAATCATATATTGATAACGCTCTTCCCAATCTTCAAACATTGAGAATTCGTCTATTATTTCGTTTTGTATATCTTCAATACTCACAATCATAAAATTTTACACAAAAATACAATAAGAAATGTTGCTATTCAATGTTTTCGGAAATAGATAAGATTTCTTTAACAAGTCTCTCAATAATTGGATGAGGCTTACCGTGATCAAAAGGCTTTACTTGGTATACTTTATTATCTCTAATTATTTTAAATTGAGCTAAAGGTGCGCCGTCAAATTGATGCGCTTTTGATGGTGGCTCTAAACTAGATAGACTGCCTAAATTGACTTTCTCTAATAGTGCTAAAAGTCTACTTCTTACCTCTTTTGACAATTCTTTTTCAATAGATTTTGACTCTCTTTTTCCATTAACAGATATTCTCGAACTATTAATGGTTATTGACTTGTATGAACCACGAGACGATGCCGAATACTCAAAGACTAATGAATTATCAACAATTTCATGAGTTGCTACTATCAATAAATCTTCATTACTATAAAGCTGAATGGTGTTATCTAGAAAAGATAACCTATTTACTTTTGTAAAACTTTCATTCAATTGGTGTTCAATCTTAACTCCTTCTCCTCTACACATCATTCGTGTTGAGCCTATAGCTCCAAATTGAAGTCCTTTAGCATCTAATTGATAAGCACCAAAAAAGCGATTACAACCAGAAAACCCAGAAACTTGTTTTGTTTCTTCATTAAACTCTATGTATAGTTTAAATGATGAGACATCAGTATCACCTAATGTACTAATGCTATATTTACCACTAAGTTTTTTGTTTTCCGAAGTATCGTTATCTATTATATTCACAGTTTTTGGTATCCCACAACATTTTAATATAAGCATGCTAAAAAGCATTAAAATACATTTCATATGTTTTAAAGATTTATGTTTTACTGTTGAATATACAAAAAGGGCACCAAAAAATTAAGACAGCATCATTTTTGCTTTCTTAACACTTGCTACTAAAACATCTACCTCTTCTTTGGTATTATAAAAAGCGAAAGACGCTCTTATAGTACCTGGTATTTTGTAGAATTCCATAATAGGCTGTGCACAGTGATGTCCTGTACGAACGGCTACTCCAAGTTTATCTAAAATAGTGCCAACATCATAAGGATGTACACCTTCTAAATTAAAAGATATTACAGATGTTTTATTTTTTGATGTGCCGTAAATTTTTAAACCTTCTATTTCTAATAATTGCTTGGTAGCATAATCTAAAAGTTCATTCTCATAAGCTGCGATAGCATCAAAACCAATAGCATTCATATAATCAATGGCAGCTCCAAAAACAATACCTCCGGCTATGTTTGGTGTTCCAGCTTCAAATTTATGAGGTAAATCGGCATAGGTTGTCTTTTCAAAACTGACTTCGGCAATCATTTCACCACCACCTTGATACGGAGGGAGTTTTTTAAGCCATTCTTCTTTTCCGTAAAGCATTCCAACTCCTGTTGGCCCACACATTTTATGTGCAGATGCTACGTAAAAATCAACATCTAAAGCTTGTACATCTGGTTTAATATGTGGGCATGATTGCGCTCCATCTATTAAAACTGCTGCCCCAACTCCATGTGCTTTCTCTATGATATATTCTATAGGGTTTATAGTCCCTAAGGCGTTAGATATATGGTTGGTAAAAACCAATTTTGTTTTTTCTGAAAGTAGACTATCATAAATATCCATAACAAGCTCTCCAGCTTCGTTCATTGGAATAACTTTTAAGATAGCGCCTGTACGATCGCAAAGCATTTGCCATGGTACTATATTACTATGATGCTCTAAAGCAGAAACAATAATTTCATCTCCTTTTTTTAGTAATGCTGAAAAACCATTTGCCACCAAGTTTATACTATCTGTAGTTCCAGATGTTAATATAATTTCATGCGAAAACTTAGCATTGAAATGCGCTTGTACTTTTAAACGTGCTTGCTCATATAAATCTGTTGCTTCTTGACTTAAGGTATGCACACCACGATGTATATTGGCGTTATAATTTGAATAATAATCTACAATAACATCTATAACTTGTTGAGGCGTTTGTGATGTTGCTGCATTATCTAAATAGACCAAAGGTTTTCCGTTTACTTTACGTGAAAGTATTGGGAAGTCTTTTCTTATATCGTTTACGTTGAACATAGCGTTTATCTCTAGCCCCGATAGTAGCGGCATCCTTTTTTGTTTTTCTCAAAAAAGATATAGCGAATAGCGGGAAATAGGTTCAAATAATTTTATAAATCGAACCCTATATTTACGCCTAACTTGTTTGCGATAATCTTAGTAATTCGTTGTTTGATTTCTGGAATTTTAACAGAGCTTAGTACGTTATTACTAAAGGCATACATTAAAAGTGCTTTTGCTTCTTTTTCTGGAATACCTCGCGAACGCATATAAAACATAGCACTTTCGTCTAGTTGACCAATAGTACAACCGTGAGAACATTTTACATCATCTGCAAAAATTTCTAATTGTGGCTTGCTATTTATTGTTGCTTTATCACTTACTAATATGTTATTATTAGATTGAAATGCGTTTGTTTTTTGCGCTTCTTTATTTACAATGATTTTACCATTGAAAATACCTGTTGAACTGTCTCCAAAAATACCTTTATAGTCTTGATGACTTTCGCAATTTGGCTCTATATGATGCACTAATGTATTATGATCTACGTGTTGTTTATCACTTAAAATAGTAACCCCCTTTAAGATAGAATCTATACGCTCTCCGTTTTGGTAATAGTTAAGGTTATTACGAATTAATTTACCTCCAAAAGAGAATGTATGCACTGATGCAATACTCTCGCGCTTTTGATTAACGTATGTATTATCTATAAGCGTAGCTTTTTCATTGTCGTTTTGAATTTTGTAAAAATCTACAATGGCGCGCTTGTTTGTGAAAATCTCTGTTACACTATTAGTTAACACCGCATTTTCTGTTAAACTTTGGTGTCTTTCTATTATTTGTACATGTGAATTCTCATCTACAACAATAAGATTACGCGGTTGCAACATGGTTGCAGACTCGTTTCCTGTAGAGAAATTTATAATTTGAATAGGCTTATCAACAATCTTATTTTTTGGAATATGAATGTAAGCGCCTTCGTTTGCAAATGCTGTATTTAATGACGTTAAACTATCTTTAGTTGCTACTTTATTATAGTAGTTTTCTATAATAAGCTGATATTTTGGTTTTGTTAATGCCGCTGACATTAAACAAACATCTATACCATCATGTGTAGTTTCTGAAAGGTGAGATGAATATTTCCCATCTATAAACACAATTTTATAAGTGTCTATATCATGAATAAAATACTTTTTTACATCTTTATAATCTATCGCATTTTCCTGTTTTGGGAATATGCTATAATCTTCTTTTAAAACTTTATTTAGAGACGTATATTTCCAAGCTTCTTCTTTTTTTGAAGGGAACCCTTTTTCTTCGAATGTTTTTATAGCTTCGTTTCTAATATCATTAATAGGAGAATCGATATCCAATTTATTTTCGAATACTAAATAGGATGATAATAATTTTTCTTTTAAATCCATGTTGATAGGTCTTCAATTCTCAGTCTTCAGTACTATTTACAATACTGCTAACTTTTTGACTGGTTACTAAATTATGCGTCTACTTCTTCTTTAATCCAATCGTATCCTTTTTCTTCTAACTCATGAGCTAGCTCTTTTCCTCCAGATTTCACAATTTTACCATTATATAAAACGTGAACAAAATCTGGAACTATATGGTCCAACAAACGTTGGTAATGCGTAATTACAATTACTGCATTATCTTTACTTTTAAGCTTATTAACACCGTTGGCCACAATGCGAAGTGCATCAATATCTAAACCAGAATCTGTTTCATCAAGAATAGCTAATTTTGGCTCTAACATTGCCATTTGAAAAATCTCATTACGTTTTTTCTCTCCTCCAGAAAAACCTTCGTTAAGTGAACGTGATAAAAACTTTCTATCTATTTCTAACAACTCAGCCTTTTCACGAATTAACTTAAGCATATCCTTTGCAGGCATGTCTTCTAATCCTTTAGCTTTACGATTTTCGTTAATAGCAGTTTTTATAAAATTAGTTACAGACACTCCAGGAATTTCTACAGGGTATTGAAACGATAAAAACACACCTTTGTGTGCGCGCTCTTCTGCTGCTAATTCATTAATATCCTCTTCATTAAAAACGATTGTTCCGTCTGTTACTTCGTATTCTTCTTTACCTGCTATAACAGAAGATAATGTACTTTTCCCAGAACCATTTGGTCCCATAATAGCATGTACTTCTCCTGGTTTAACTTCTAAATTAATACCTCTTAAAATGGCCTTATCTTCAACACTTGCGTGTAAATTTTCAATTTTTAACATACTATTTGTTTCCTAATTTTACTACGTTGTTATTTTTTTTACTTTGTGGAGTTACGTTAAGGATTTCAACAATCTCAACTTTATTTTCCCAAAGAATTTTATCGTCTTTTTTATTACTAACCTTCGCTCTAACTTCTATGTTTACCATATCGGTTGGCTCAGATTTATGTTTTTCTGCTAGTTTATTTAATTCTAACATTTTATCATTTATATAAACACCGTAAATGCTAGCATGAGTTTGCAAAACTGCAGCACCATCATAATACACAAACTCTCCTTTTAACAAGGTTAATCCATCATTTTGTTTAGCCGTTTTTTCCAAAGTCTCTGATTCTACAGCAGTTTTCACTTCTGCTTTGGTTTCATTTTTACAGCTAACAAATGCTGTTAAAACTAATAAGCTAAAAAATATATTTTTCATTTCTAAATAATATTTTCGATTCATTTCATGAAATTCCTGCCTCCGCAGGAATAACAAAAGGATTAACCTACACTTCCTTCTAGGCTAATTTCTAAAAGCTTTTGTGCCTCTACAGCAAACTCCATTGGAAGTTTATTTAGCACTTCTTTACTAAACCCATTTACAATTAATGCAATGGCTTTTTCTGTATCTATACCACGTTGGTTACAATAAAAAATTTGGTCTTCACCAATTTTACTTGTTGTTGCTTCATGCTCTATTTTTGCCGTTTTGTTTTTTGCTTCTATATAAGGGAAAGTATGTGCACCACAAGCATTACCCATTAATAAACTATCACATTGCGAAAAGTTACGAGCATTATCTGCTCTTGAACTTATTTGAACTAAACCACGGTAGCTATTTTGTGATTTACCTGCAGATATTCCTTTTGATATAATGGTTGACTTCGTGTTTTTCCCTAAGTGAATCATTTTTGTTCCCGTATCGGCTTGTTGATAATTATTGGTAATAGCAATTGAATAAAACTCTCCAACCGAATTATCACCTTTTAAAATGCATGAAGGATATTTCCATGTCACGGCAGAACCTGTTTCTACTTGTGTCCAAGATATCTTAGCATTTTTCTCGCATAATCCTCTTTTGGTTACAAAATTATAAACACCACCTTTACCTTCTGCATTTCCTGGATACCAGTTTTGTACTGTTGAATATTTAATTTCGGCATCATCTAAAGCTATAAGTTCTACAACTGCTGCGTGTAATTGGTTTTCATCACGACTTGGCGCTGTACATCCTTCAAGGTAACTTACATAACTTCCTTCATCTGCAACTAAAAGCGTTCTCTCAAACTGACCTGTTCCTGCTTGATTAATTCTAAAATATGTAGATAATTCCATTGGACATTTTACGCCTTTTGGAATATAACAGAATGACCCATCACTAAATACTGCAGAATTTAATGCCGCATAAAAATTGTCTTTTGTTGGCACTACTGTACCTAAATATCTTTTCACAAGTTCTGGATGCTCTTTTATAGCCTCAGAAATACTCATAAAAATAATCCCTTTTTCTCCTAGAGTTTTCTTGAAAGTAGTTGCAACTGAAACAGAATCAACAACTATATCCATAGCAATGTTATTCATCTTTTTCTGTTCATCTACAGAAATTCCCAATTTCTTGTACATAGCAAGTAAATCTGGATCTACATCATCTAATGTTTTATTAGGATCTACTGTTACTGGTGCAGAATAATATGCAATCGCTTGAAAATCTGGCTTTTCATAATTAACATTAGCCCATTCAGGCTCTGCCATGTCTTTCCAAACTTTAAAAGCATCTAATCTCCAATCTGTCATCCATTGTGGCTCTTCCTTCTTTTTAGAAATAGCACGTACAATATCTTCATTTAAGCCTATTGGAAATGTTTCAGATTCTATATCGGTATAAAAACCGTATTCGTATTCTTTGGTCTTTAGCTCTTCGCGTAAATCATCCTCGGTATACTTCGACATAATTCTTTCTTAATTTTTATAATGAAAATGATTCTCCACAACCGCAAGTACGGTTTGCATTAGGATTATTAAAAACAAAACCAGTACCATTTAAACCTCCAGAATACTCTAAAGTTGTACCTATTAAATACAAAAAGCTTTTCTTATCAACGATAATCTTAATATCGTTATCTTCAAAAACCTTATCATCTTCTTGTTTTTCTTTATCAAATTTTAGATCATAGGAAAGCCCTGAGCAACCTCCACTTTTAACCCCAACACGAACATAATCGTTTGTTGCGTCAAAGCCTTCATCTTGCATAAGTTCGACCACCTTTTTTTTAGCTATTTCTGAAACTTTAATCATAGTGTTTAAAATAGATTTTCATGCGACATTATTAATAACCTGACGCGTCACATGTAATCTTCGCTACTCAAAACCTGGTATTTAAAAAAATATTTCTTATTTTAATTAAGATGGTTTCTAAATAGAATGCAAATATACAATATAAGTCATGTATTTCCATACAACCTAACATTATATTAATATATAGTTTAATAGGTTTTGTTTATTAAAAAATGATTGTATTGTTTTATGCTTTTTGCCATAAATAAAATAACATTATAATTAGATATTACTAAATTTAAAAAAGACAATAGTATTAAATCACTCAAATTTACTTTAATCAGAAATGCCAAACGTACGTTAATTATAACATTAAGATTTAACATTTTTTTAAATACTACAACTTTTGAGAAAAAAGAATATTGTTCACTAGGAGATTCAACAATGTCTCCATTAATACTATATATAAATTCGTTTTCACAACATTTACGAATAATACGTTCTTCATTAGTAACTGGATTTGTTTTACTAAAAAAAATTGTATCCAAAAGCTAGACAAAACGAATTTGTAGGTAATTTAACCTTCATCTTTGGGTAATCTTTTAAAAACATAAACTTAGAAAAAACATTTGGTATTATTGACACAAGTACAATAATTTTTCAACAAAACGCAAAATGTATTTCAAAGTTTATAACAAAACAAGAGCACATTTTTTATTTTTAATACACATACCTGACTATTTTCTTAAATAGGCTTCCTATTTTTGCAGCATGATAGAAGATAAAAATCAACAAAGAACAGATTTAAATAATTTAGGTGAATTTGCTTTAATAGATCATTTAACAAAAAACTTCAAAATAAACCACAAATCTACAATTAAAGGTATTGGTGACGATGCTGCTGTTTTGGATTTTGATAAAAAAAAGATTGTCGTCACGACTGACTTACTTGTTGAAGGCGTACATTTTGACTTAAGCTATACGCCCTTAAAACATCTTGGTTATAAATCTGTTATTGTAAATCTTTCCGATGTTTTTGCAATGAATGCAAAAGCAACGCAAATAACAGTTTCTATTGCTGTTTCTAACAGATTTCCACTAGAAGCTCTTGAAGAATTGTATGCTGGAATTGAAACAGCTGCTTCTATTTATAATATTGATGTTATTGGAGGGGACACAACATCCTCTACAACTGGCTTATTAATTTCTGTTACAGCTATTGGTGAAGTTAAAGGAGATGATGAAACCTACAGAAACGGAGCTAAGCCAAACGACTTACTTGTTATTACTGGTGATTTAGGCGGCGCATATTTAGGGCTTCAGGTTTTAGAACGAGAAAAAGAAGTTTACAAAGTAAACCCTAATAGCCAACCAGATTTAGAAGCTTATACATATATAATAGAACGTCAATTAAAACCTGAAGCAAGACAAGACATAATCAAGCTACTTTCAGACTTAGAAGTAAAACCTAGTTCTATGATTGATATTAGTGATGGGTTGTCTTCTGAAATATTGCACTTATGCAAACAAAGTCATGTAGGTTGTGATTTATATGAAGAAAAACTTCCTTTAGACCCTGTTGTCATATCGGCTTGTGAAGAGTTCAATATAGATAGCACTACCGTTGCTTTAAATGGAGGTGAAGACTACGAACTTTTATTTACTATTTCTCAAGAAGATTACCCAAAAATCAAGGCAAACCCCAACTTATCTGTAATTGGTCATATTCGAGAAAGCGAGGCTGGAATGCACTTGGTTACTAGAGCAGATTCTAGAATACCATTAAAAGCACAAGGATGGAAAAATTTTAACAACTAAAAACTAATAAATTGGAGTTAATAGGTTTCTTTTTTAATCCAATTCTATTCTTTTTTGATGTATTCTATCTAGCACATCATTAATTTCCTTAAACTTTGGAGTTAAAGGAGTTAAATTACCCGTGCTACTTGTTGTGAATTCTTTATTGCAATTTTTACACCTAAACTCCTTTACATGATATGTCACATGTCTTGTCACTAGAAAATAATGACCAAAGACTCTACATTGAATATTTTTCATTGCACCTATTCATTTTAATTAGTTTTCTTTCGGGATGTTAAATTACTAAAAATCATTGTATTGACTCCGAGGAAAACCCGTAAATCGACGAAGAAGCTATTTTACCTTTTTAAACGCGTCATCCTTTTCGCATGTACTCGTTCTAAAATAGCATTAATATCCCTAAACTTGGGAGTTAATTCTACTAAATTACCATTACCATTTGTAGTAAGTTGTTTTTTGCAATGAGCACAAGTATACTCCTTAATATAATGAGTTACTTTTCTAGTCACTTGATAATCATGACCAAAAATACCGCAATACATTTTTGGTAAAAAAGCAGGTTTTATTGTATTCTTTTGCATAGTATAGGACAATTTAATGAGATAAATATAAGCATAATAACCCATATGTCGATGAAATACTATTTATTTTCGATGAAATGCATTATTTTTTGTAGGAAAGCATTTTTATTTTCCATATGAGACATATGTCCATCCGGAAATTCAACAACATCTACCTCTGTTTTACTTGTTTGATCGAGTAACTCTTCATAATTAAGTACTGGGTCTTTTTTTCCAATAATTATCATTTTTCTGTATGGAGTAAAATGCAATAACACCTCTCTATCCTCCCTAATCTTCATACCCTCTAGTGCCGCAACAATTCCTTGTAAAGGTGTATTTAAAGCCTCTTTTATCACAACCTTAATCTCTTTAGACAAAAATCTTCTATTCTTAGGTCTAAACAAATTAGCAATAACCATTCTTATAAAAGCTTTATGATTTTGTTTAACTGCTAAAATAGCTCGATCTCTATTTACTTTTTTCTCTTTGGTATCTGCCCTACTTGTTGAATTCATCAAAACAAGTCCTTTTACAGCATCTGGCTTATTCTCCGCGAAAGCAAGCGCCACATAGCCACCCATTGAATGACCAATAAAATGAGAACGCCTTATCTTCAAGTGTCCAAGCACAATATCAACTACCTCGGCCATAAGCTCCATAGTGTGCACATAACCCAAACAACCAGTTTTACCATGACCTAATAGATCGATACAAATAACTCGGTTTCTTTTAATCAATACAGGAACAAACTCACTCCA
Source organism: uncultured Algibacter sp. (assembly GCA_938003745.1). Classification (GTDB taxonomy): domain Bacteria; phylum Bacteroidota; class Bacteroidia; order Flavobacteriales; family Flavobacteriaceae; genus Postechiella. The sequence continues at coordinate 738 of CALKXS010000044.1, read as the reverse complement.
CATGTTCCTATTTTCTAAAAAACCATGAAGAAAAACTACAGCATTACCCTTACCCTCATCTGTATAGAAAACATCTATCCCTTTGTATTTTAATACCATTTTTAAATTATCTTATGCAAAGATAAATTCAACCTATGAATAAAACTAAAGAAATTATAATTACAAGTTTTGCTTTATTTCCTCTATTTTTTGGAGCAGGAAATTTATTAACACCACCTTTACTAGACCACTACTCAGGAAACTCTTGGCTTTTAGTCTCTTTAGGTTTTACGGTCACCGCTGTTGTTATTCCTATTTTAGACATTTTAGCACATGACAAACTCCAAGACGACATGTACGATTTTGGAAAAAAGCGTAGCTAATTTTTAGTATAGTATACTGTCTTATAATTTACACCATCCAATAACCATTCCATCTACCGAGACAGGATCTGCAACACTTTAAATAGCAATTCACTCAACATCTAGAACATCTCACTTACTAACTAGTTATATATATATATAGAGAGAGAGAGAGAGAGAGAGAGTTACCCATTTAGATCTCAAATAATTGTATATGAGTATTTTGTTTTGTAAGTTCTATACAAACCCTAATAAAATGAAATTTTAAAAGAACTTGATAGACAGATATTTAAAGATAAACTCCAAACTCAAGAAGATTGTTATCGTTTTTTAGCTGAGCTCAAGTGGTCATCAGGTTACAGCTGTAATCGATGTAATTATGAAAAATATATAAAAG
>CALKXS010000043.1 GCA_938003745.1 uncultured Algibacter sp. | reverse complement strand
TCACTCGTAAAACTGGTATGAAAATTTACTTTGCTCACCCCTATTCTTCATGCGAAAGAGGTACTAATGAAAACACGAATGGGCTCATTAGAAGATACCTTCCTAAAGGAACTGATTTTAACATAATCAATGAAAGTATACTATCTAAAATTCAAGATTAATTAAATAATAGACCACGAAAAATTATTCGCTATAAAACTCCTAAAGAAATAATAGAAAATGAACTAAAAATGGTAGCTTAGACTTAAATTAAAATTAGCAACGATTGTTGCGTTAACACATTCAATGCAGCTATTCATCCTTATTTTTTTATCTAAAATAAGTTTTTTTTATAATTATGCCTAATTACGGATATTCAATTTATTATTATTATTATTATTATTTAAAATGTTAATATGATGTTAACATTTACAAAAGCAGTACCATTATTTTTCTAAGGTAACTTTGTTATTGGTCAGTTTATAATTAATTTAAAAAAACGATAAATATAAATTTAGGAACAGTATTTGTTAAAATACGTATAAACAACTTGATGTATTTCAGATAAAAAAATATCTTTGACATTATTGAGTATGTGAATTTTAATAACACGTATATTGCATTCTAAGATGAAATCAACAATTATATATTTTTCATTCATTGTATTTTTTTTAATAGGCTTGAGTTCTAATGGGCAAATAGATAATAGAAGAAAATCAATATCTATACCTGCGGTTAAGAGCCCGAAAGACTCTCTAGATTCTAAACCTTTGTTTCCTGCAAAGCCAGAAAAAAAAGATGATTTTAGTGGTCTAACAGTGCTTAAAAACACACAACAACTCAATTTCCCTAAAAAGGAGTTCTCTATGTTTCCAACAGAAAAGTTTGGAAACCCTGGTGAACTATACACTAAAAAATTAGAAAAAATAGAGAAGGCATTGTTACCTGAAGGCCATGGAGAAAATAGTGGACTTAAAGAAGATGCCTATTGGGGTGATTACAAAACAACATCTGAATATGTGAACATTCAATATAGAGATCATGGAATGATAGATGGTGATTTACTTCGTGTGCTAGTAAATGGGGATGTTATTAAACCTCGCGAATATTTAAATCGTGGGTTTGATGGATTTAAATTAAATCTAGAACCTGGGTTTAACAAAGTTGAATTTTATGCTATAAATGAGGGTAGTGCTTTACCAAATACTGCTCAATACAGAATCGTAGATGACAAAAATGAAGTTATTACTGGTAAAATATGGGCGCTTGCAGCTGGTGTAAAAGTTACAGTTATAATTATAAAAGAATGATTTTATTATTTATTGTATTTATCTCTTTTATTCAATTTTTAATTTATTTCATAATACAAAAATATCAATTCAAAATATATAATATTTTAATCTTGGTTTTAGCATTAATTGGATATTAGATACTGTTCCCTCAATTATTTTTTCCAGAACCAAAAATTGATGGTATTAATTGTGGGATGCCTTTATTAGGCATGTTATTTGGGTTTTGGAATTATGGCTGCTATAATTACTCATGTAATATGGAAAGGTTATACCGTTTTTTTATAGAGCCTGTCGAGACAAAATAATTATTAAGATAAAACCTTATCAATCAAATTCAATTCTTCACTTGTGAAACTTAAATTGTTAAGTGCTTTTATGTTTTCTTTTAATTGACTAGAAGAACTTGCCCCTATAAGAACAGAAGCAACTTGGGGTTGTCTCAATATCCATGCAATGGCCATTTGAGATAATTTTTGTCCACGTTCTTGAGCAATTGTACGTAATGCTTGTATTTTTTCAATATTACTATTTACTGTATCAACATTTAAGTATGATAAATCTTTGGATGCTCTAGAGCCTTCTGGAATTCCTTTTAAGTATTTATCTGTAAGCATACCTTGTGCTAAAGGTGAAAATGCTATGCAACCTGCATCTTTATCTTCTAGAGTTTCTAATAAACCTTCTTCAACCCAACGATCAAACATAGAATAACGTGCTTGATGTAAAATAAAAGGTGTATTTAAGTCTTTAAGAATATCTGCTGCTTTCGCTGCTTCTCCTGCTTTATAATTAGATATACCAACATATAATGCTTTTCCTTGCCTTACTATGTCTGCAAGAGCTCCCATGGTTTCTTCTAAAGGAGTATCTGGATCTGGTCTGTGATGATAAAAAATATCAACATAATCTAGCCCCATACGTTTTAAGCTTTGATCTAAACTAGAAATTAAATATTTTCTTGACCCCAAATTACCATAAGGTCCAGGCCACATATCGTATCCAGCTTTTGTGGCAATGAATAATTCATCCCTATATGATTTAAAATCTGTTTTGAGGATAGTTCCAAAATTTTCTTCAGCAGATCCGTATGGAGGTCCGTAATTATTTGCTAAATCCATATGGGTTATGCCTAAATCAAAAGCAGTTCGCAAAACATCTCTTGCATTCTGAATATTATCAATAAAACCAAAGTTATGCCACAAACCTAAGGAAACAGCGGGCAATAAAACACCACTTTTTCCAGTTCGATTATAAGTCATTGTCTTGTAGCGTTCTTCTGAGGCTAGGTAGTTTTTAGTCTGGCTTTTATCGTTAATTTGCATATTCTAAATATCTAAATGGAACGTAAAAATATAAATTAGTTTGATAGTATAGCTTATATAAAAAAAATAAGCTATAAATTTTATAAAAGGCAAAAGCTACTCAATTTCTTAAGTAGCTTTTGGTTAACATTTGCCATTAATTATTTTATAGCGCATTGAGTTTAGATATTAATTCATCTTTCATTGTGCTATCAGTATCACTTAATGGTAATTGATTTGCATTTAATAAGTTTGTAGACTCTAAAGCATCTGTACTTAAATTGTAAAGTGCTTCATCACCATCTTCAAATAGAATGTATTTATGCGTTGCATTTCTAATTGTTCTATCTGAACCGCCAGAATCTTTTCCAGCTTCTGCATAAATAAAATCTCTTTCAGTAAAATTTTCTCCTTTTAATACAGGTAAAAAACTTTTACTGTCATGTGTTTCCGTAATGCCTGCATCTGCAATATTAGCAACGGTAGCATATAAATCTGTTGTGTTTATTAATGTATCATCTGTTTCATTAGTTCTTGTAACACCTTTACCAGAAACTATCATAGGAACATTAACACCACCTTGATAAACACTTCCTTTAGCACGTCTGTTAGGATAATCTTGAGAAGCCATACCTGGTGTTCCGTTATCTCCAATAAGAATAATTATAGTATTATCTTTTTCTTCTTGAGACATTGAGTTTATAAGTCGCCCCATTTCAGTGTCCATAGCTTCAATTGCAGCTAAATAATAAAGGAAAGGATTACTATCAATACTTGATTGGTCAGACGCTAAAGTGCCTCGGCTATGTAATTCATTTGGAGGTAAATGGAATGGTGTGTGTGGCGCATTATAAGCTAACCATAAAAACCAAGGTTTGGTTTGATCACTAACCCAGTTAATTGCTAAATCGGTTAGTTTTGTTGTAATATATTCTGATGAAGAATTTGTAACGCCATTGATATTTAAATTCCAATTAGTATAAGATGATACACCACCACCTAATGTCCCTGCGTAATAATCTACTCCCATATCGTTAGGGTGATTCGCGTCTCTAGATAAATGCCATTTACCAATAACAGCATTACTGTATTCTGTATTTGAACTCAAGTATTTTTGAATAGAGGTTTCAGAGGTAGATAATGGATCATCAACCTTGGTTACATTTGTTCTAAAACCATATTTACCTGTAATTATAGTGCCTCGAGTAGGTGTGCATGTTGGGTTTGACCATAAATTATTAAAACGAATCCCGTTATCAATTAAAGATTGGAGATTTGGCATATTAGGTTTAGAACTCCCTAAATTATAGCCTGGTGTTGCATCCAGTCCCATATCATCTGCAATGATTAACAAAATATTAGGAGGATTACCTTCTTCGGGTAGGATTTTATCAATATTCTCAATTTCTTCTTTATCAACAATATTACTATCATCACTATTGCTACAAGAAATTATTAAAACTGAAACCATTAATATTTTGATTGCCCAGTAAATAGGTGTGTATTTCATAGTTTTTTGATGTAGGTTGTATGTAATATAGACATCAATAAATAAAAATGGTTTAATTTATTACAACGCTAAATTTTAAAAAAATCGATATTTTTTTTTTCAATAATTAGTCATAAACGTTTGAAAGGTGTTATTTTTGTACGCTACAAATTTGTATTCATGTCCGTATCAACTATAGAATTAGAAGAAAGAAAAGCAGGAAAAGACTTATATAGTTACCAAAAAGGTGCTATTGATAAAATCTTTAAAAGCTTTGAAGAATCGCCAAAAGATTATCACTTGTTGTATCAATTACCAACTGGTGGAGGTAAAACAGTTATTTTTTCTGAAATAGTAAGGCAATATTTAAAACTTCATAACAAAAAAGTTTTGGTAATGACTCATCGTATAGAGTTGTGTAGACAAACATCAAATGTACTTACAGAGTTTGGTGTGAAAAATAAAGTTGTAGAGAGTAAAGCAAACTTAGATGACCAAGCGGAATATTCTTGTTTTGTCGCTATGGTTGAAACATTGAATAATAGATTAACTGATGATAAATTAGATATATCCGATATTGGATTGGTTATTATTGATGAAGCACATTACAATTCATTTACAAAATTGTTTAAGTTTTTTAGTAAATCTTTCCTTTTAGGAGTTACTGCTACACCATTAAGCTCTAATATGGAGTTGCCAATGACAGATAACTATGATGAATTAATTGTAGGTGAATCTATAGAATCTTTAATAGAGAATGGCTTTTTGGCTCGCGCCGAAATGTTTTCATATAATGTAGGCCTTACATCGTTAGTTGTTGGTGCTAATGGAGATTATACGGTTAAATCTTCGGAAGATTTATATACCGATAATGATATGCTTGGAAAATTAGTACAAGCTTATGAAGAACGCGCCAAAGGTAAGAAAACACTTGTATTTAACAATGGTATTAACACATCTTTACATGTATATGATACCTTTAAAAGAGCTGGGTATCCTGTTGCTCACTTAGATAATACAAATTCTAAAAAAGAGCGTGCTCAAATATTAGATTGGTTTAAAAACACTTCAGGTGCTATCTTAACATCTGTTAGTATTTTAACTACTGGGTTTGATGAACCGTCTGTTGAAAGTATTATTTTAAATAGAGCTACAAAGTCACTTACCTTATATTATCAAATGATTGGGCGCGGATCTCGTATTTTCAAAAATAAAAGTTCTTTTAGTGTTATTGATTTAGGTAACAATTTTCATAGATTTGGACCATGGGGTGATGATCTAGATTGGCAAAAAATATTTAGATCTCCTAATTATTATTTAGATGCAATTTTAGGCGATGAAGAACTAGAAAGCAATTTCAGATATGAAATGCCTGGCGACTTAAGAGCTCTGTTTAAGAAATCTGAAGACGTACACTTTGATATTCAAAAAACATATATAGATTCCATTAGAGCAGGAGAATCTTCTAAAGTTGTTTTAGAACGCTCTATTGTTCAACATGGTAGAATTTGCATAGAAAACAGTGAAGATGTCTATGATGCATTAGCTCTAGCTAAACAATTGGGTGAAGATATCGATTTTAGAATAAAACGCTATACTAAGTGTATTAGCAAGAGTACATATAATTTTGTTGATTGGTTACGTGGTGAATATAGAAAGAAACTAAATTCTTACTTAAGAACTAATTTTGATGAAGTTTTTGAAAATATTCATGGATTTCCTCCTGAAGATTAATTAATAAAGCTGCTTTTTTTTAGTTCTCATTTAATTATTTTTCTTTTTAAAATAAGCGTACATTTGTAGTAATACAAACTTTACACCTTTGTTATATAGTATCTATTCTTTTAAATGAATAGAAAATAAAGTAACTAATTAAAAATTGCATATAAATAAACTATGGCTAAATCTCAAGTAACATTTAACAAAATAGAAAAAGAAAAAAAACGCTTAAAAAAGAGAGAGGAAAAGCAAAAGAAAAAGGAAGCTCGTAAAGCTGAAAAAGAAGCTAACGGGGGAGAAGGTATACAATTTGCTTATGTAGATTTTAATGGTAATTTAACAGATACACCGCCAGATCCAGCTATGCGAGAAAAAGTAGAAGCTGAAAGTATTGAATTGGGTATTCCTAAGAAAGAAGATAGAGAAGAGGAAGAACCAGCAAACAAAGAAGGTAAAGTATCGTTTTTTGATCACTCTAAAGGTTTTGGTTTTATTATAGATAGTATAAACCAGGAAAAATATTTTGTACACGTTAGTGGTTTACTTGAAGATATAGATGAAAATGATAAAGTGACTTACGAACTTGAGCGTGGTCAAAAAGGAATGAATGCTGTTAGAGTAAAGAAAATTTAATTTCTTTACTTCAGTTTATTCTAAGTAAATTTTGATTCCCAATAATTTCACACTATTATGAGCGTAACAAAAAAGCTGTGCTTATAATATTAACCTTTTTTTCTGTGTATGTTATTTGGGGATCTACTTATCTTCTTAATAAAATAGAGGTTACTTAGTTATCCCTTTTTCGTAGTATCTATTAGATTTCTGGATTTCCTATATTAGACTGGACATAAGGTTGCGAGATTTAGAGTTAGAAAAATTAACTTTGAATCATTAAAAAACGAAACAAGACTTACAGTCCATCATTTAAACAAAAAGCAGTA
>CALKXS010000042.1 GCA_938003745.1 uncultured Algibacter sp. | reverse complement strand
GCTTACTTTGATGAATTTTGCTTTAGGATTAATCGTTCTCAATTTAAAAACAGTATTTTTCATAAAACAATAGAAAGAATGGTTCTTGCTAAACCAATATATCAAGAAAATATAAAACAGACACTAAGTGTGTAACTCAATTAATTAAATTTTAGACTTATCTTTTTTAAAAAAACCTAATAAGCCTTTTTAGTATCTTTGGGGTCATGTTTCCAAAAAAACTACGACAGAAATTAGAAGAACGCAAAATTAATAACGCATTACGTCAACTTGGAACACAAAATAGTTTTATCGATTTCTCATCAAACGATTATCTAGGATTTTCTATATCTGAAACTATTTTTAACGACACACACAATTACCTCAAGAATAATAACATTTCACAAAACGGTGCTACAGGTTCTCGGTTACTTTCGGGAAACCACGCTATATATAACACAGTAGAAACTCAAATTTGTAAATTTCATAATAGCGAATCTGCATTAATCTTCAATTCTGGCTATGATGCCAATATTGGTTTCTTTTCAAGTGTTCCACAACGTGGAGATGTTATTTTATACGATGAATATATTCATGCTTCCATTCGCGATGGTATAAATATGAGTAACGCTAAAGCGTATAAGTTTAAGCATAACAATTTAGAAGCTCTAGAAGAACTAATTACACGTCATTCTGAACTTGTTTCAGAATCTCATCAACATATTTACATTGTTACAGAATCTGTCTTTTCCATGGATGGCGATTCACCAGATATAGTTACTATGGCACAACTAAGCAAAAACAATAACGCGTATTTAATAGTTGATGAAGCTCATGCTATTGGTGTTTTTGGAGATAAAGGCACAGGATTAATTCAGCATTTAAATTTAGAAAACGATGTTTTTGCACGTATTATAACTTTTGGAAAAGCCATGGGATGCCACGGTGCTGCCATTTTAGGAAACGAGAAACTAACACTATATCTCATTAATTTTTCTCGAAGTTTTATATACACAACCGCATTATCACCACATAGTTTAGCTACTATATACTCTGCATATAACACTTTAAAAACAACTCCAAATATTAAAAAACTGCATCAAAACATTCAGTTTTTTAAAGATGAAATAATAAACAAACAATTAACTTCTATATTTATAGAAAGTCATTCATCAATACATTGCTGCATTATTTCGGGTAATGAAAAAATAAAATCAATCGCCAATAAAATTCAAAAACAAGAATTTAATGTAAAGCCCATTTTATCGCCTACGGTCCCTAATAATCAAGAACGACTACGTTTTTGTTTACACAGTTACAACTCCCAAAAGGAAATTTCGGAAGTCTTAAAATTATTAGCGACTTTAGTTAATATATGAGCGACACTTTTAAAACCATGGTCAGATATCAATATCCTACCGAGGCTCAAATTATAAAAGGCAGACTAGAAGCAGACGGTATTCAAGTATTCTTGTCAGGCAACCTAACAATAGACACAGACCCTTTGGTTAGTAACGCCATTGGTGGTGTCAAACTAAAAGTATTATCTCAAGATACTTTAAAGGCGCAATATATTTTAGATTCCATTAAAAAATATTCAATCGATGATGATGGCAATGCTATTAACTGCCCAAATTGCAAAAACCAAAACATCGAATTATTTTCAACAATAAAAGACGCTAAATCATTATTCTGGTTTATTTTTGGTGTTCTATTTTCTTCACTTCCATTTTATACAAAACATAAATATAGATGTGAAGATTGCAAAACAGAATTCGATATAAAATGAATACATATTTCATCACAGGAATTTCAACCGATGTTGGTAAAACCGTAGCATCGGCAATAATAACCGAATCCTTAGAAGCAGATTATTGGAAACCCTTACAAGCCGGAGAACTTGATAATTGCGACACCAAAAAAGTAGAACGTTTAATTTCTAATAGCAAATCAAAATTTCACCCTAATGCTTATGCTTTAGAAACACCTATGAGTCCGCATGCCTCAGCAGACATTGATGGCATCACCATTGACATGAAAAAAATCACAGTTCCAAAAACCAAAAACAATTTAGTTATTGAAGGCGCTGGAGGCATATTAGTTCCTATAAATCACTCTAAAACTATTTTAGATTTAATACAGCCCAATTATAAAGTTATTGTTGTTTCAAGACATTATTTAGGCAGTATTAACCACACACTATTAACCATTAATTTGTTAAAAGAAAAAGGATTTGATGTCTCTATTCTTTTTAACGGAAACGAGCACAAAACAACCGAGAGTATAATTACAAAAATGGCTCAAGTACCTGTAATTGGGCGTATAGAAGAAGAACCTTATTTTGATAAAAATGTAGTTAAAGAATATGCCGAATTATTTAAAAATAAATTATAATTGTTATTCCTGCGCAGGTAGGAACTTACAATGAAACTAAAAATAGATTCCTGTCTTCACAGGAATGACAAAGTGATATGAAACTAAATCAACGCGATAAAAACTATATTTGGCACCCATTAACGCAGCACAAACTACACCCAGAAACCATTGCAATTACCAAAGCAAAAGGCTGTGTTTTAACAGACGAAGACGGCAATGAATATATCGATGCTATTGCCTCATGGTACACCTGTATGTATGGACATTGTAACGATTACATTACAAGTCGAGTTGCTGCGCAAATGCAAAAATTAGATCAAATTGTTTTTAGTGGATTTACACACGAACCAGCCATAAAACTATCAGAAGAACTCATTAAGATACTTCCCAATAATCAAAACAAAATATTTTTTAGCGATAACGGGTCAACCTCGGTAGAAATCGGTATTAAAATGGCACTACAATACCATTTTAACAAGGGCGAAAAGCGAAATACGCTCATCGCTTTTGAAGACGGATTTCATGGCGACACCTTTGGAGCCATGAGTGTTTCTGGCTTATCTGTTTACAATGGCCCTTTTGAAGAGTTTTTTATAAACGTAAAACGTATACCCACACCAAACGGAAAAAATCATCAAGCCATACTAAACCAATTAGAAACGATAACAAACGAAAATAAAATAGCAGGTTTTATATACGAACCCCTTGTACAAGGAGCAGCAGCTATGAAAATGCATAGTATAGAAGGCTTAAACGCTATTTTAAAATTTTGTAAATCAAAAAATATTATTACCGTGGCAGACGAGGTTATGACCGGCTTTGGTAAAACCGGCGAGCATTTCGCATCCCTTCACCTAGAAACCAAACCAGACGTTATGTGTCTAAGTAAAGCACTTACAGGCGGTTTACTTCCCCTAGCAATCACAACTTGTACTCAAAATATATACGAAGCTTTTTATAGTGACGACATGGGTAAAGGACTTTTCCATGCACACACCTACTCTGCCAACCCACTGTCTTGTACCGCAGCATTGGCAAGCATTGAGCTGTTACAAACTCAAAATATTCAAGACAATATAAAGTCAATAATAGCGTCACATCAAGAGTTTGGAAATCATATAAAAAACCACCCAAAAGTAAAAAGCATCAGGCAAACAGGAGTTATTTTCGCGCTAGACCTCAACATAAAAATGGAACGTTATGGCGATTTACGCGATAATCTTTTAAAGTTTTTCATGGAAAATGGTATTTTTCTTCGCCCCTTAGGAAGTACCATTTACATACAAGCGCCATATGTTATCACTCAAAAACAATTAAATAAAATATATGAGGTTATTGAAAAAAGTTTGAATACAATTTAGAGAGTTATCACAAGGGTCGGGCTTTCGGCAGTCGCTCTCTGCGAGGAGCTTCAACAAATGCCTCAATCCCTAACTCAAAACTTAACACCTTCTAATAAATCAATATCATTATCATCGTTTTCAACATCAACTAATAACTTGCTATACACCCACTCTTCATCTTCCTTCACTCCTTCAACATAAATAAAAGCGTCATTTAAAGACCCATTTATAGGTATGGTTAGTGACACTCTACTTTCTCCATTTTTTGTAAAATAACTAGAATGAGAACCAACAAAACCCTTCTCAATTGGCGTTCCTAAAACGTCTATTACTGCCACATTTCGTATCGCTTTTTCATAAGCATACTCATAAGGCTCAGATCCAGACACCACCTTCGTTATACCAAAAACTGCAGCACCAACACCAATAATAAACAATACAATAATTGTTAAACATCCACCCACAGGTAATACCCAAGGCCAATTTCTACCAAACCAGCTCTTTCGTTTTATTTCTTCCATAAAATGTTATCGTTATTTAATTAATGAGTATAATCATTAGAAAATTTGTTACACTATTAAAATAAATTTCTTTTCCATCGTCAAAATAATGTGAAATAAATACAATAACACTTACTTTTGCCAAAACAAAAAACCGTTGCAAAAACCAATTTCAATAACAGCCATTGCCTCTATTTCCTCTTTAGGAAAAACACAAGATGACGCATGGAAAAACTACCAAAACAATCAACATTGTATTTCTGAAAAAGAAATCAATAACCAAACTGTTTTTGTTGCTCAAATTCCAGAAGATGCTCAAAAAGAAATTGAAATTTTACGTCAGTCAGATAACAAATACAAATCGTTAGACAACACCGTATTATTTGCTATTTATGCCTCTAGATTAGCCATTAAAAAAGCCAATTGGAAACCATCAGATAATTTTGGAATAAACATAGGTTCCTCAAGAGGTGCCACACAACTTTTTGAAACTTATCACGAAGGGTTTCTAAAAAACAAAAAAACAGAAACCTTAAGTTCGCCTACCACAACATTAGGAAACATATCCTCTTGGGTAGCACACGATTTACAAACCGAAGGTCCAGAAATAAGCCATTCCATAACCTGTTCAACCGCATTACATTCGGTTTTAAACGGTATAGCTTGGATAAACTCTAGCATGTGCAATAAGTTTTTAGTTGGTGGTAGCGAAGCCCCATTAACACCGTTTACCATTGCACAAATGCAAGCTTTAAAAATATACTCAAAAGAAAAAGAAGGCTTTCCTTGTAAAGCCTTAGATCTTGACAAAACCAAAAACACTATGGTTTTGGGAGAAGGTGCTTCTATGATATGTTTGGAAGCTGGTGAAACCCAAAATGCACTGGCTACAATAACAGGCATGGGGTATGCTACCGAAATACTAAAACATAATATTTCTATTTCGGCAGATGCTGTATGTTTTCAAAAATCTATGACAATGGCATTGGGCAATTTAAACCCAAACGAAATTGATATTATTGTTATGCATGCACCCGGAACTATTAAAGGTGATATATCGGAAGTTAAAGCCATTGAAAAAATATTTTGTAACAAAACACCTATTTTAACTACAAATAAATGGAAGATAGGTCACACCTTTGGAGCGTCCGGGGCTTTAAGTATTGAATTCGCTGTTTTAATGTTACAACAACAAGAATTTATTGGCGTGCCATTTTTAGAAAACCAAAGCAAACCAAAAAGAATAAAAAATATTCTTGTAAATGCCGTTGGCTTTGGCGGAAATGCAGTTTCTATATTATTATCCAAAAATTAAACTTTCAGTTATTAAATTAGTATTTTTGCCCTCTTGAATAACACCAAAAGTATGAGCGAGACTAAACACAACTGGACTAAAGAAGAAATTCTTGACATATACAATAAGCCTTTAATGGAGTTGCTTTATGAAGCAGCAACAATACATAGAAAAAGTCATGACCCAAATGTTGTGCAAGTTTCTACGCTATTGTCTATTAAAACTGGTGGTTGTTCTGAAGATTGTGGATATTGCCCGCAAGCTGCACGTTATCACACAGGTGTGGAAGGCAATGATTTAATGTCTGTTAATCAAGTAAAAGCGCAGGCTCTAAGAGCAAAAGAAAGCGGAAGCTCTCGTGTTTGTATGGGAGCTGCTTGGAGAAATGTAAAAGACGGACCAGAATTTGATCAAGTATTGGAAATGGTTAGAGGTATAAACAAACTTGATATGGAAGTATGTTGTACCTTAGGAATGATTACAGAAAACCAAGCACAACGTTTAGCCGAAGCTGGATTATATGCATATAACCATAATTTAGACTCATCTGAAGAGTATTATAAAGAAGTAATTTCTACACGTGGTTATCAAGATAGATTAGATACTATTGATAATGTTCGTAAAACAAACGTAACCGTTTGTAGTGGAGGTATTATTGGTATGGGAGAGAATATAGAAGATCGCGCAGGAATGCTTGTTGCTCTTTCTACATTAAATCCGCAACCAGAATCTACACCAATTAATGCTTTGGTTGCTGTTGAAGGAACACCTCTTGAAGATCAAAAACCTGTTTCTATTTGGGATATGATAAGAATGGTAGCTACAACAAGAATTGTTTTACCTGAAACTCAAGTACGTTTAAGTGCTGGTAGAACACAAATGTCTAGAGAAGGTCAAGCCATGTGTTTCTTTGCTGGTGCAAATTCTATTTTTGCAGGTGATAAACTTTTAACTACACCAAACCCAGATGTAAATGAAGACATGAAAATGTTTGAGTTACTAGGATTAAACCCTCAAAAGCCATTTACAAAAAAGGTACAACCACAATCTGTTGAAGCTGCCGATTCACAATTTGAAGCTTTAGGAGAAAAACCAAAATGGACAAGACCTGAACATAAAATTAAACGTAATGAAGCTGCTAAAGAAAAATCTAAAGCTTTAAAATAAATTTACTTTTAGCACACTACAAACCTGATTCCCTTTGCGTTAGTGATTGAGGCATTTGTTGAAGCTCTTTTTGTGTTGCACATATGCAACACAAAAAAGCGACTGCCGAAAGCACGACCCTTGTGGTAACGCTCAAAAATACTATTTTTAAATTCACATCGTTTTTTTAACTTTGTGTATCAAACTAAACAAACATTGTCTTTAAACTTACAAGATATTCCGCGAGTAAAAACAATTACTAAGGAAGACTTTATAAAACACTATTTTAAACCGCAGAAACCTGTGGTTATTGAGCATTTTATTGATGACTGGCCTGCATATAGCAAATGGAATTTAGACTATTTTAAAACTGTTGGAGGCAATTTAATGGTTCCGCTTTATGATGACAGACCGGTAGATTACAAAGATGGTTTTAATGAGCCACATGCTAAAATGAAAATGCGTGATTACATAGATTTACTTAAAAATGAGCCTACTAAGTATCGCATTTTTTTATGGAATGCTTTAAAAGAAATACCTTCACTTCAAAAAGATTTCTCGTTTCCTGATTTTGGTTTACGCCTTATGAAAGGTATACCTATGCTGTTTTTTGGTGGACGAGATTCGCACACCTTTATGCATTACGATATTGATTTTGCTAATATTTTCCATTTTCATTTTGAAGGTAAAAAAGAGTGTATTTTGTTTGATCAAAACCAAAATGAATACTTATATAAAATTCCACATTCTTTAATTACTAGAGAAGATATAGATTTTAAAAATCCTGATTTAAAAAAATGGCCTATGCTTAAAAAGGCAAAGGGTTATAAAACAGAACTGAATCATGGTGAGGTACTTTATATGCCTGAAGGTTATTGGCATTATATGCGTTACATTACTCCAGGGTTTTCTTTGAGTTTACGTGCTATTGCGAGGAATCCTAAAAACTTTAGAAAGGCAATTTACAACTTGCTAGTTATGCGCAGTTATGATAGTATTATGCGACGCATAAAGGGACAAAGCTGGATAGATTGGAAAAATGAACAAGCTATTACTCGTACAAATAAAGGCTTGTAAAAAACTTCCTAAGTTAAAAACTTATAATATATTTGTCGAGTTAAATTTTAATCTCAAATCATGGAATGAGCACAATTAAAAATTAGGTTTTTATTGTGTTAATTACATCTTAACAAACTAAAAATGAAAAAATTAATTTTACTAGTCACACTTTTAAGTATATCATTTATTAACGCCCAAGCCTTTTTAGGTAAAAATGATAACAAATTTCAAATTGGTGCAAATTTTCAAAAATATGGTACTGGACTTAATGTAAGTTATGATTTTGGTTTGGGTGAAAATATTTCTGTTGGTGTTTCTTCTTCTTATTCTTTAGGTTTAAACAATGATTTAACAGACAACCCTATTGATGATTTAAATGCAGATTTTGATAACCGTTTTGACCTTAGAGCACGTTTTAATGCAAATCTTGGAAGTGTTCTTAATATTGATGACAATTTTGATGTGTACCCTGGTTTAAGCGTTGGTCTTAAAAATTTTGGTGGTCATTTAGGTATGCGTTACTTTTTTAGTGATGGTTTTGGTGTATATACAGAATTCAATACACCTTTTTCTAAATATAAAAGCGAGAAATTAATTCCTGCCGAAACTTTACATAATCAATTTACTGTAAACTTAGGTGCAGTATTTAACTTATAGAATATTTTTTTTAAGACCTCTAGATTAAATTTATTTTTGGAAGTATATTAAAAAAGACACAAATTTAAAAAGCCTTAAAGTATTAAAACACTTTAAGGCTTTTTAATATTTACTTAATAAGCTGATTAGCTTTCTCATACACCAAATGAGATTCCCAACCGCGGTATAAAAAATAATCAATAAATTTCTTACGTTTCTTGTAGACGTTGCTTTCTTTTATAGAATCGACTCTTTTTTCGGCTAAATCATTGAAAAACTCGTTATACTCCTCGTTTCCTATTTCGCTAAGCGCTTGATTTATATTAACTTTGGACACATCCTTTTTCTTAAGTTCGAAAGTTAAACGGCGCCGGCCCCAAGCCTTAAATCTAAACTTACCTCGAACATATGTTTTGGCAAAACGCTCTTCATTAAGAAAGTTATGCTCTAACAGATGTACCACAATTACATCTATGACTTCTGGTATCATATACATACCAACTAGCTTTTGCCTTACTTCTTGATGACACCGTTCTTGATACGCACAATAATGCTCTAGTTTTCTGGTAGCTTCTTGCACTGTATATGTTTTTTTTGACTGCATGGTTTTCAATAATAATAATAATAATAATATTATTACAGATGAATTAATTATAATAAATATCTAAGTCCTAAGATAGATATTTATTATCTTAGTAAAAATATTGATTTATGATTCCTTCAAATTTTAGAGATTTTGTTGTTAACAATTCGAGTCATGTTCAACAAGAAATAGGAAATACATTGTTATCAATGTCTTTAGAAGAGACTCAAGTAAAAGAAAATAATGATGTAAAAATAATTACTTGTCCTCATTGTACAGACAAAGGCATACGAGCGAATAGCAATCTTAAAGCTGTTCAACGTTATTTTTGTAATGACTGCAAGAAAAATTTTAGTGATAATCTATAGAAGCTATGATACATTGACAAAAGCGAATACATCATTAAGCATAAGGAGTTTAATGCAACAAAAGGACAAAGAACTGTAGATAAAGTATATCACGTTCAGAATATGAATAATTTAGATATGAAATTGATAAAATTTATAGAATCTTTTAATAACGTTGCTACTAAATATTTACAAAATTATTTAAATTGGCTCTTAATCTTAGATAAAATTAAGAACTCAACTAATAAAATAACAATACTAGTTGCTATAGTATTTACAGCTAATGCTACTTGGTTTTAGTACTAAGAACAACTATTCAATGCTAATTTAGAACTTAGCCAAACAAATTTATAAAACCAAATCTTAGATTTTTTTTAAACCTCGACATTATGAAAAAAATTACTTTACTAATTATAATGCTTCTTGCCTTCGACTTTGGCTTTGGACAGATTATATATTTTAACTTTCAGGGATTAACGGGAATAACAGTGACCGATACATCTGATTTTAATGATGATGCACTTACCTTTTCAACAGTATCAAGAGGAGTAGGTCTTGAAGGTGCCGCAAACGACGATGGTTTTGCAGCTAAGGGTTGGTCTACAATAAGTATAGAAGACGCTGTTACTAATAATGATTATTTCGAATTCTCAATCACCCCTAATACTGGTTTCGAGTTTAATGTATCTACAATAGCTTTTAGTATTGCACGTTCAGCAAATGGTCTTTCTGAACTAGCGTTAAGAAGTTCTGCCGATGGGTACAATACTAATATTGATGGAACTAGACTCGTTGCAGATCTTCGTAGAACTCCAGAATCATTTTCTTTCGATGTTTCTCAAACTAATAATACATCAGCCGTAACGTATAGAATATATGGTTATGCTGAAAGTTCAAGGGGTTCTACGCGCTTAAAAGGACCTGACAACGATATTTTAGTTTATGGTTCTGTTGCATCTATACCCCCTTCTTCATGTCTATTATCAGATAATTTTACAGGACCTTCATTAAGTAGTTCTTGGACAGATTTTGGTGGAAATTCAAGTATTGTTTCTGATCAATTATCGATAGGAACAGGTGGTATTACCAATTTCGATTATATATATCAAAACGCAAACACATCATACAATACAATTTTAAATACATTGAGCAACACCATCTCTTGGGAATTCAACATGAGACAAAGTAGAGTTGATCCTTCTGGATTTGAATCTATAAGATATGGATCAGCATTTATAATTGGAGGTACTGATGCTGATATAACCCAAGGAAATGGTTACGCTATTGTTTTTGGAGAAACAGGAGCTTCAGATGATATTAGGCTTGTAAGTTACACTAATGGACTAAATGGAACACTAACTGACATAATAGCTGGAGTTACCGATTATGGTAGAAATTACCTTAGCATACGTGTTTCATACGACCCATCATCTGATACTTGGGAATTATTTGTTAGAGATGATGGTTTGCTTTTTTTTAGCAATCCAATTTCTATAGACGCAACAGATTCTGTAGGAACGGTTGTTAACACAGAATACACATCTAGCAACCTTAATTATATTGCAGCAGTTTTTAATCATGCTACAGATGTTACTCATACTACTATTTTTGATAACCTATGTATATCTACAAGCTCTGATTGTAGTTCTCCTGCAGTAACATGGACAGCTGGAGCTTGGTCTCCTTTAAGTGGACCAACAATAAACACTCCTGTTATAATTAATGATAATTACGATACCGCAACAGACGGTGGTAGTTTTAGTGCTTGTAATTTAACGGTAAACGCCACCTATACACTTAAAATTAGCGATGTTAACAATGGAGCAGCCATAAACACTTTTGTACAAGTTGCAAATGATGTTGATGTTGATGGCGAAATCAATATAGACCCGCAAGCAGCTTTTCTTCAAAACAATGATGCAGCGACCACAACAATAAATACCGGAGGTACAATTAAAGTTACTAAAGAAACGGCACCTATGGATGCCTGGTACGAATATACATACTGGAGTTCTCCTGTTTTTGGAACAACAATTGCTAGCGCTATAGATAGATACAACCCAAATAGAGCTTTCATTTTCAATGCTCAAAACTTTTTAGACGCTACTGCTGAAATAGGAAATAACGACGAAAAGTTACTTGATCAACAAGATGATATTGATGATAACGGAGATGATTGGCAATGGGTTGATGGCTCATCGACAACCATGCTTCCTGGTGTTGGATACGCAACAACAGTTACACCAACCGCATACAATACTTCTCCTGCTGGACCTAATAAACAATTTAGTTTTACATTTGAAGGCCCTTTTAACAATGGAGTTTATAATATCCCTGTTTACAGAAACAATTCTGAAACTGATGATAATAACTGGAACTTAATAGGCAATCCATACCCTTCTGCTATTAATGCTGATTTGTTTCTTGCTGCTAATGCGAATATTAATACAAATACAGAAACAAATTACACAATGGACGGAGCCATATTTTTATGGTCACAAGACAAAGCTCCATCTGCAATTGCAAATGGAAATCAACAGTTAAATTTTTCAGATGAAGACTATGCTATCATCAATGGTATTGGAGAAATATCTGGCGGGGATGGTCTTACTCCTACAAGATTTATTCCATCTGGGCAAGCATTTTTCATTACATATACTGATGCAGCAACTCCAATATCAACAGTTGGAGATATTAGCGAAGGCTCTGTAATTTTTAATAACGGCATGCGCGTAGCTGGAATTACTACTACTGAGAACAGTCAATTCTTTAAAAACTCTAACTCTAAAAAAAGATCTGGCTCTACAATCAATAAGCTTTGGGTTAATTTAACTTCAGACAATAACGTATCAAACCAAGCACTTGTAGCGTATGTAAATGGCGCTTCTGATAATGATGATGGTGCTTATTTTGATGCCGAAAAAAAAGCTTCAGTAGTCACTGGAGCAGTATTATACTCTAACATCGAAGGATCTAACAAGAAATTTGGGATTCAAGGAAAATCTTCTAGCAGTCTTAATATGGATGAAACGATTAGTTTAGGCATTAAATCTAACATTGGAGCTGCTACTTTATTTAAATTATCTATTGACCGTTTAGAGGGTGATTTCCTAACGGGAAATACTATTTATTTAAAAGATAACTTATTAAATAAATCACACAACTTAACAGCTTCTGATTATTCGTTTACAACTGAAATTGGAGAGTTTAATGAACGTTTTGAAATTGTATTTACAGACAATGCATTATCTACCAACGGAACAAAAATAAGCTCAAACAAGTTTAGTATTATTAACTTGAATAATAATAACGTACAATTTAATACTAATAGTAATTTGAATATTAAAACCGTTAGTATTTATGATCTTTTAGGAAGACAAGTTTATGATTTATCTGGACAAACAAGTTCTGAAACTTACAACCTACCTAACCTAAAAAATGCTGTTTATATTGCCAAAATTGAACTTTCTAATGGTATAACAATTACCAAGAAGGCCATTAAAAAATAAAAAAGTCTTCTACATGAGACTGTAGTCGCATTATCTAAAGTTTTAGATAATGCGATTTTTTTTACTGACTAATGTTTTCTTATACAGGATTGCAATTATTTGAATTAGATTATTCCTATTCTTCTATTAATTTAAAAACGAAGTAAGTTTTAGAAAGGTAATAGTTAATTGTGTACTCCTAAATTTATCTTTAAATCTTATTTAATGCTAATGAATTTGAAACAAATTCACATTGACGATAGATATAATTTTTATTTGATAATTACTTAAAGAGACTTACAAGCTATATTTTAAAGACATAATAAAGTTCCTCCCTGCTGCTGCTATACCAGAAGAGTACGTTTTATAACGTTGATCTGTAATATTCTCTAAACTTGCAGTTACTGTTGTAGAGTTGCTCACTTTATATTGCGTTCTAAGATTAAACGTATACCATGATGGCGAATAAGGCTTTCCATTACCATCTAAAGCATACAGGTATGCTTTTTCAATTTCAGATGGGGCTAATTGATTAAAAGATAATTCATTATTATAATTAATAAAAGCATCTAGTTTTAAATTATGATTTGCCCAAACCAAATGTGTATTCCCAAAATTTGGAGCAACATGTCTTATTGGAACTTCAATATCATCATTTTCTTCAGTTCCTGCTATCACATTATATTGAGACGTTAATTTAAAATTATCTAAAATAGTCCATTTAAGTCCTACTTCAAAACCATAAATCCATGCTTTAGAAGCATTTTGTATCGCTTGAACATTACTTAACGCACTATCATATATAATTTCGGTTTCTCCATTTAAATTATAATCTCGTCTTACAAGTGCATTATCCAAATAGGTATAATAGCTACTCATATCCAGTACAAAAGCGTCATCAAAATGAAGCTTTAAACCTAATTCTCCACCATAAGCGTATTCAGGTTTTAAATTTTTATTAGGTACTAAAACAGAGCCCGGTTCAGAATCAAACACTTTACCTATATCATCTATATTTGGGGCTCTAAAGGCAGATGAAGCATTTAATTTCCACTGCATCATATCACTAGGAGACCATCTTATTCCGGCAGTTCCTGTTAAGGCTCCTGCGTCTGTTTTTGTGGAATTAAAAGGTAGGTTTAAGAATGTATTGTTTTCTGTAAAATCAGCTTTTGAAACAATATGATTAAACCTTAACCCAGACTGAAATACAAATTTTGTATTAGGCTTATATTTTATACTAGTATAAACTGCTGCAGATTGCCAACTTGCACCATTAGGGTATCTAGTAACTGTAGGTTTTTTTGTGTTATTTGATATATCTTCAACTTCTCCTGTAGACCCTATTTTATTATAAACATACTCTAAACCATAAAACAACCTCGTTTTATGGCTAACTGTTTTCTCAAAATCGAAGTTTAAAGAATATGCATCAACCAATTCTTCTCTAATATTTCTAAAATCTGATTGAAAATCTCTATCAATTCTACTTTCTTGAAATTTTTGATATGCTAAAGTTGTTTTTATTTTATCATAGAAGTTAGAATCACTACTTAATTTTGTTATCTGCATATTTGCCATAAACCATTCTTGTGGTCCATAATTCCACTCTGCAGATTTTAATGTATTTGAATTATCATAACGAATCAACCTATCATACCTAGGAATATTTGATGTTCTAGTATAGTATAATCCTAAATCAAAATTTAATGCTTTAAAGGGCTCATAACGTACTTTTTGCATCAAGTTAATTTGATTATAACCAGAAAATTTTTGAATTAAAGGATCATCATTTTTTATAATAACATCTCCGCGATCACTTGCTAAAACAAATTCTTGTCTTAAATAATCTTGAGGACCGTGTTTACCCATTTTTAGGTCTCCAAAGTCTGTATAACTGACATTGGTTAACAATGCCCATTTTTTATAACCTAAATTAAAATCGAAATGTCCAGTTTTTTCATCACTTGCAGAAGCATATCTTACAATAGCGTTAGATTTAAACAAAAGAGAATCAGAGTAAGACAATTGAGGTTTTTGAGTATAAAAACTCATCACACCCCCTATAGCATCACTTCCATAAATAACAGAACTAGCACCTAAAGTAACTTCTGTACTTTGAATAGAAAAAGGGTCTACTGCCATAACATTTTGAAGGTTACCACCTCTAAAAATAGCATTATTCATCCTAACTCCATCAACAGTAATTAGCAGCCTATTAGTTGAAAACCCTCTAATCATTGGACTACCTCCCCCTAACTGACTTTTTTGGATATAAACTTGCCCTGTAGCTTCAAGTAAATCTGCACTTGTTTGCGGATTTGCAAATTGAACAATTTCAGCATTTAAACTAGCTATTTTCTGAGGTATATCTTTCTTATTTTGCTCAAACTTTGATGCAGAAATTACAATTTCTTCTAGACCTTGTGTATTTGCATCTAAAAAAATTAAATTAGAATGATTTAATTCTCTTTTTTTAATAGCTTTTAATAGATGTGATAAATGTTGAAAATAAATAGTTTCTGTACTTGAAAAAGCATCTAAGTTTACATAGCCATCAACATCTGTCACAACCACAGTAGTTCGATCTAAGTTATGTACAGTCACACCTTTAACAGATTCTCTTGTTAATGTATTAAGTATTTTTACTTGTTGCGCATACGCAGCTGCAGTAAAAAATAAAAGAAGAAATAAAATATAACTAAACCTCATGTTCTACTTAAAAACTTGATTAAAAACCTCTAGTGATTTGGGTGTTTTAAAACTACCCAAATGTAATTCAAAATATAGCAAAATCATACTTAAAAATGATTGTCTTTGTTTTGCGTTTATTTTCACTGTGTTTAAAACATCAAACGATGTACTCAATAGGGTTTTTAACAGGCTTAAATTTTCACCAGACACAGATGTTTTTCCGTATTCTCGATTTTCAAACTTCCCATCTCTTAAATTAAAATAATGAGCGTCTAGGTTTATATCTTCTGGATGAAATCCTAAATACTTAGTCAAATTTAATAAAAACAGTAAATGAAAATTAGAACTTTCATCATTTGTATCAAACCATAAAAGAGCTGTTTCTATATAACTATAAAGTGTTTCGTTTCTCTCCTCCTCTTGCAAAATACTAGATAAAACTTCAGACAGAAACATAATTACTGAGCTTTTTAAAATATTAGAATGTAAACTATTATATAAATGATCTAGCTTTACCTCTTTAACGACTTGTAAACTCCTATTCTCATTATAAACAATAACCAACTGTAATTGAGATAACATTTGAAAATAGGCTGCTTTTACACCTCCTTTTTTACTTTTTAAGATGCCACGAAGTAAAAAACTAACTACTCCAAATTGATCTGTATAGCATTTTACAATTAAATCATTATCTCTATATCTTAATTTTGATAAAACAATTGCTCGCGTGGAAGTTAACATTATCTAACAATCATTAATTTTAAAACTTTAGTTTCAAAAGTATCCAAATCAGATAGCATTACTAAATAAACACCGGATGCAACAATGCTATTAGCCATATTTTTACCATTCCAAAAGGCAGTACCTCCATCTATTTCTAAATTATAGCCTCTATAACGTAAATTTGTTCTTGATTGTGCCTCGGCAACTAAATTACCTTCAATATCTGTAATTTTTATATTTACATTTTCTGAAATGTCTTTTATTTTAATTTTCTCATCAACAACATTAAAAGTTGGCCTCACGGGATTAGGGTACACATAAGCACCCTCTATATCTTCCAAAGTTCCAGAACCACCAGAACTAAAAGAAACCAAACCTCTTTCTGTGGCTACGTATAAAACACCTGTTGAATCATCTAAAGAAAGATCTATAACATCATTAGACGGTAATGGCGAATTGTCTTTAGTAAAATGAAAGATTGTTTTTTGTCCATCTGACGAAAAATAAAACAATCCAGAACCAATTGTACTTATCCATTTATTATTAGAGCCATCAACTACTATGTCTGTAATAAATTGTTGAAATAAAAGTTCTTTTGCAACGCCATCTTCTTCAATAATAATTTCATCTACAGACACGTCATCTGCTTCAAAAAAACTAGATGTATTGTATAAAACTCTCAACCCTTTAAAGGTTCCAATCCAAAGTTGATTTCTTTTATCTAAAGCTAATGCTGTAACAATTTCTGTTGGCATATTATCTTCTTCAGAAACAACATTTCTTATTAACTTATTTCCCCCATTCTCATTAAAAGCAATTAAACCTTTGCTATAACTTGCCATCCATTTAGTTTGATCTGTTCCAATTACAAGATCTAAAAAGCCATTATTATCACCAGGAACTGTTATAATTTCGTCTAGATCAAAAGCATTCCACTGATTATTGGAAGGGTTAAATGACTTTAACGGTTTTTCAGTAAAATTAGTTGTAGACCACAACAACCCATTATCATCAAAAACAAGTGAATTAATTCTAATATCCGTCCTACTAGTAGTTAGAGACTCTAAACCGCTGTTGCTCTCATTATATAAAGCTGTAGGTATTTCATCATTAACCTCCAACAAACCACTATTATAAGATCCAATAAACACTTGCTTAGTATTGAAAGGGTTTACACTAATTTTTTTTAAACTTTTAGCTTCAAAAACTTCACTATATGGTGTATTAATCCATTCGTTATTTTGAAAATGACTAAACCCTCTCTCATTTAACGGAAATGGATTAAGAAATAAATCATGCTCGCCATAAGTCACCCACAAATTATTAGCTTGTCCAGTAATAGAAAAAGCTCTATTCATTAAAGGGCACTCAGGGTGCAACTCCTCAATTATAGTTGAATTTGATAATGACATCTTTAAAACACCAAAATCTTTTGTACTTATATATATATGCTCTAAATCTATTGTTGCAGATCTGTAATTTGTAGAAAAATCTGTACTCATTGAAAATTGAGAAATCAAAGAAAAACTAGAGTCATAAATAAACACACCTAATGAAGTCACTACTAATAAACGCTCATCTACATATTCCATACTAACTGGAGTTTGACTATAAGTAAATAGTTCATTTAATACATCATTATTAACATTATATATTTTTCTATTAACACCAATAGCATAAAGATTTGCACCTGAAGATTGAATAGATAAAAAATCTCCTGAAGCTATTGTTTTCCAGTTTTGATAATTTATTAAACTAGGATTTGCAAGCTCTCCTTTCCTGATTCCAGAACCATCTGCACATGCCGCATAAATGTATCCTCCAAAAATTGTAGTTTTATTTATTTGTATTTGAGTCCCTAAATTACCAATAAAATAGGTGTCTCCAAACTCTAATCTTTCTAAATCAAAAACAGATATTCCATAATTAGTTGAAATGTATACAACATTTTCAAAAGCATTAAAATCATTAATCCTTTTATCTCCTTCTGGTATAACACTTTTTCCAATTATATCTACAACAGAAAGAACATCTTCACCATTATCAAAAACAACTTCTATCAATCCATTTTCATAACCAACCAATAATAACTCATATTCATTACTATATAAAATAGTAGAAATACGCTCTCCAGACAACCCATTTACTGTTGTTATATCTCCATACTCATTGGTTTGAGTGTCATAAGTAAAAATTGCATTTTCTCCTGCTGCATAAATTATATTTCCACCTTTTACAACGTCTTTCACATCATAATATGAAAAATACCCTTTCCAATTTGCTGAATAATCCTGAGCAAATTGCAACATTGGAAACAAACAAAGAATTATTACTATTAGTCTTTTAATCATCTCTTTTTTTCTAAGTTCAAATATATTTATATCTAACGAGTTTTATCCTAAAATAATATAATTTAAACAAAAAAGCTCCTTTATTAAAGGAGCTTTTAAATATTACTATTTATTAGTTCTACTTTCTAAACAATACCCTGAGCAAGCATTGCATCAGCAACCTTAACAAAACCTGCAATATTTGCACCTTTTACATAATCTATATATCCATCATCGTCTTTTCCAAATTCTATACAAGAATCATGAATATTAGACATGATATCCTTTAATTTTTCATCAACCTCTGCTCTAGTCCAATTAAACCTCAATGAATTTTGGGTCATTTCTAAACCGGAAGTAGCAACACCACCTGCATTTGATGCTTTTCCAGGTGCAAATAATATTTTTGCTTTATGAAATTCTGCTATTGCTTTTTTTGTAGAAGGCATATTAGCTCCTTCACTTACACAAATACAACCATTGCTTAATAGTATTTTCGCATCAGTTTCATTAAGTTCATTTTGAGTCGCACAAGGTAGAGCAACATCACACTTCACTTCCCAAGGTGTTTTTCCTTCAATGTATTTCGCGGTAGGATATGTTTCTATATATTCTTTAATTCTAACTCTTTTTATATTTTTAAGTTCCATAACAAATTTCAACTTTTCATCATCAATTCCTGCTTCATCATAAATATACCCTGAAGAATCAGAAAGTGTTAAAACTTTACCTCCTAATTGTAATACTTTCTCTGCAGCGTATTGAGCAACATTTCCAGATCCTGAAATCACAACTTGCTTACCTTCAAAACTGTCCCCTTTAGCTTCTAACATTTTTTGAGCAAAATACACATTACCATACCCTGTAGCTTCAGGCCTAATTAAAGAACCTCCCCAAGACATACCTTTACCTGTTAAAACTCCCGTAAAACCATTACTTATTTTTTTATACATTCCAAAAAGGAAACCAATCTCTCTTGCTCCTACCCCAATATCTCCTGCCGGTACATCTGTATTGTGACCAATATGTCTAAATAACTCGCTCATAAATGAGTGACAAAAACGCATAATTTCATTATCACTTTTCCCTTTAGGATCAAAATCACTACCTCCTTTACCACCGCCCATTGGGAGCGTAGTTAAACTATTTTTAAAGACTTGTTCAAAAGCCAAGAATTTCAAAATACTCATATTTACGGTAGGGTGAAAACGTAATCCTCCTTTGTAAGGACCAATAGCCGAGTTCATTTGAATTCTATAGCCTCTATTTACTTGTATTTCTCCAGAATCATCAACCCAACATACTCTGAAGGTAATGACACGTTCTGGCTCAACCATTCTTAATAAAATATTTTTACCATGATATATATCATTTTTAACAATATATGGTATTACTGTTTCTGCAACCTCTTCAACAGCTTGCAAAAATTCTGGTTCATTACCATTCCTTTGCTTTACAAGATTTAAAAACCCGTCTATTTTACTCTTCATTTAGTTTAAAATTAAATTATTAATTCATTGAATATGTAATTTTAAAGCGTAAATATACGTTATCTGTAAAAAATATGTTATTTTTTTTATAAATTAACAACTTGCTTTTAGCCTACATTTATAGAGAAAATACAATTGTTTGTTTCTTAACACAGTTTTTATATATTTGTTAATTAATACCTCAAAAAAACAAAAATCCCATTATGCTTGACTTCAAACGTTTAGCAACCTTATTTCTCCTGTGTACTTTATGCCAAACGACGTATAGTCAACTAGGTTTTTCCCACGAAATTGGTGTTGTTGCTGGCCCTGTGCAATTTAGATCTGATTATGGAAGCAGAACAGACAGGGAAACTAATTTTGGGAATTCTGGTTTTGGAATTGGATTAATTCATTACATCAATTTTTCATACAGAGCAGACTGTAATTGCTACACAACTGACACTTATTTTAATGATCATTTTAAACTTCGAAACGAGATATCATTTAATAAAACAAAACTTGAACATTTTGGACAATGGGTTGATCCTAGTAAAAACACCATTGAAGCAAACCAACTAAGAGGGCATACAGGAGAAACTAATAACTTTGATATTGGTACAGAGCTAGAATTCTTCCCACTAAGCATCAGAGGTTTTCAATCATTTTCTTATAAGCTCTCCCCTTTTGTAAGTTTAGGTATACACTATACTTCATTTACACCAAAAGTAAAAACAACGTACGCAAATCCTGACACCACAGAAATAGGAAATGTATTAAATCCCGATAACTTTTATTCTGTATGGGCTCCTGGTTCTGTAGACGCTTCACCTGGAAGCACCTGGTCTTTAGTTAGTAGCGTTGGCTTCCGTTACAAACTTACTAAGCTATCAGATTTAATGTTAAATATGAGGTGGCAATATTTTTTCAATGATTATGTTGATGGATTAAATCATCAATTAGAATATAACAAACATAATGATTGGTTACTATGGATTAATGTTGGTTACATCTATTACTTAAACTAATCTTCTTAAGAAAGGCATACAATCACCACAACCACATGTCTAAACATAAATACCTTATTACCTTTTTGTTCTTACCTATGTTTTTTCATGTAAAAAAAACACACAAAAGCAACATTCACAGAATTTAGTAACATTATAGATACAAGTACCATCGTGCACGTAAACATTCCTTACGCAAAAGAAAAAACACCTATATCTGACAGTATGGAATGTCTAATTTTATGGTAGGATTTATTAAGCCACATTATTTACCTTAGGAACCATTACAAAAGGTAATTTCACAAAAGAATTTAAGCAAACCATTATTGATTTGGTTAGCTCAGATCACAAGGTTAGCGATTTAAGCAAAGAATATTCGATTGCGCCTAGCTTAATTTATAAGTGGCGTAGAGAATTTAAGTCAGA
>CALKXS010000041.1 GCA_938003745.1 uncultured Algibacter sp. | reverse complement strand
TTATTTTCAAGTTTTTGCGACCTAAAAATATAACCTTTTTAGTACTCTTCACACTTTTTCATTTTGCCTAGGCAAAATGAAAAAGTGTGAAGAGTTTTTTTATAACAGCTAAAGCTGTTGCGTTTATGACTTGAATCTAAGAATTTAAAACACTGCTTAAGAAATATTCCACTAAATTTTATACCTGTTGTTTTATATATAGTTATCCTATTTTTATTTAAAATATATTGTAAGGATTTATGTGTTATTGGACTAAAGCATAATAATTTTTAAGTTCCATTAATTTATCTAATTTAGTATTTATGAACATTATTATAGAATCTGTCTTACATACACTAGAAAAGTCTGAATATTTATTAAATAAGTTAACAGATGAGCAATTGTGTGATGATTCTATTGCTCCTTACAAATCGAGTATTGGAACTCATATAAGACATATTTTAGATTTTTATGATTGTGTATTAAAATCAAAATCTGTTATAGATTTGACAACAAGAAATAGGAATAAAGAAGTTGAATCTAGATGTTGTATAGCTAAGGATTACCTTAGTTTTATTATAGGAAGGCTAAAGAGATCTGATTTTGATTTTAATAGTTCTATTATTGTAATTGATGATTTAGGCTTGGGAGAGGTGGAAATACCTTACACTTTGTCCGCTGTATTTTCTCATGCTAATAGCCATACTATTCATCATTATGCTATTATTAATTATATTTTAGAAGGCTTAAATATATGTTTTGAGGATTCTGATTTTGGTTACAATCCAACTACTCCGAAAAAAGTTATAGTAGAATAGTTATTTTTTTTTAAACATGCTATCTATAATTGTATTTAAGCCTTTTAATATTAAAAATATGGCTAAAGCACATATTAGTATGGCTATGATTAATATAGGTATATAAAGCGGTTTTTCTTTATTAGTTAATGCAATGTGAATTAGTGTTGGCCCTATGAATAGGCAAGCTAATGATATTCCCATAATTTTGAGTCCTTTTACAAGAATTTCTTTATCTGTTTCCATCATTATAATTTTGAATGGCTGAACGTATATTTCCGTGTTTTGTTAGTAGTGTTTTCGCTATATCTTCATCGATATTTAATTCTGACATAATGATTTTTGTGCCACGGTCTACTAACTTATAATTGCTTAATTGCATATCTACCATTTTGTTTCCTTTGATATGACCTAATTGTATCATAGTAGAAGTTGTAATCATATTAAGTACTAACTTTTGCGCGGTACCAGCTTTCATTCTTGAACTTCCTGTAACAAATTCTGGACCTACAATAACATCTATTGGAAATTGAGCTGTTTGTGATAATGGACTACTAGCATTACAAGATATAGACCCTGTGATGATATTATTAGTATTACAGGTTTCTAAAGCAGAAATGACGTATGGTGTTGTACCTGATGCTGCAATACCAATTACTATATCTTTGTTATTTATGTTGTGGTTTTCTAAATCTTTCCAACCTTCGTTTGTTGAATCTTCTGCAAATTCTACTGCTTTTCTAATTGCTGAATCTCCCCCTGCTATTAAACCTACAACCAATTCATGAGGAACTCCAAATGTAGGAGGGCATTCTGATGCGTCTACAATGCCTAATCTTCCGCTTGTTCCTGCTCCTATATAAAATAAGCGACCTCCAGTCTTAAGCTTGGATACAATTTGATTTACTAGTATTTCTATTTGAGGTAATGCCTTTTCGACAGCGTTTGGTACTGTCTTATCTTCGTTATTTATATTTTGTAATAATTCTGATACGCTCATTTTTTCAAGATGATTGTAATTAGAATCTTGCTCGGTAGTTTTTGTGAAATTCATAGTTCAAAAATACGAATTTTAGGGTTGCGTTAGTGATAGAAGTGGCATCCTTTTTTAAACTTGAAAAATAAGAAATAGCGTAAGTGCTATAATTTGATAGATTGCTTTGCCTTTTTGCCTTCTCATTGACTTGTTTTAAAAAGATACAGCGAATAGCACGACACTTTGTAGCTTTTTAGCGGAAAAGTGGAACGTCCAAATTATTATAAAATGAAAAATCCGCATTTTATTTATTTCTAAACATAATGCGGATTTTATATATGATGAATGTTTTTAAACTAAAACACTACTTAAAATATTGTTGAGTGTGTTACTTGGACGCATAGCAGCGTTTATTAAATCTTCGTTTGGTTCGTAGTAACCACCAATGCTTATTGGTTTACCTTGTATTACTTCCAATTCTTTGATGATAGTAGCTTCGCTTTCTGCTAATTGACTAGCAATAGGAGTAAACTCTGCTTTTAGACCGGCATCAATATCTTGACTTGCTAAAGCTTGAGCCCAATATAAAGCAATGTAAAAGTGACTTCCTCTGTTATCTAGCTCACCAGCTTTACGAGATGGTCCTTTTTTGTTTTCTAGAAGCTTATCAGTAGCATCATCTAAGGCGTCACCTAAAACTTTAGCTTTTGGATTGTTATTTACACCACTAAAATGCTCTAAAGAAACTGCTAATGCTAAGAATTCTCCTAAAGAATCCCAACGTAAATGGTTTTCTTCAAGTAATTGTTGTACATGTTTTGGAGCAGAACCACCTGCACCAGTTTCAAACAAACCGCCACCATTCATTAATGGAACGATGGATAACATTTTTGCACTTGTTCCAACCTCAAGAATAGGGAATAAATCTGTTAAATAATCACGTAAAACGTTACCAGAAACAGAGATTGTATCTTTTCCATCTTTAAGTCTTTCGCAAGTAAATATTGTTGCTCTGATAGGAGATAATATTCTTAAATCTAATCCGTTTGTATCGTGACCTTTTAAATATGTGGTTACTTTTTTGATTAATTGTGAATCGTGAGATCTGTTTTCGTCTAACCAGAAAACTGCAGGTGTTTGTGACGCTTTAGCACGTGTAACTGCTAATTTAACCCAGTCTCGAATTGGTGCATCTTTAACTTGACACATTCTCCAAATATCACCTTCTTCAACTGTATGTTCAATTAATGTATTTCCTGAAGCATCAACAACTTTTACAGTTCCGTTTGATGGAATTTCAAAAGTTTTATCGTGAGACCCATACTCTTCAGCTTTTTGAGCCATAAGACCAACATTAGGAACAGTTCCCATAGTTGTAGGATCAAAAGCGCCATTTTCTTTACAGAAATTTATAGTTGCCGTGTAAATTCCAGCGTAACTACTATCTGGAATTACTGCTTTGGTATCTTGTTGTTTTCCTTGTGCATTCCACATTTGACCAGACGTACGAATCATTGCTGGCATAGAGGCATCAATGATAACATCACTAGGTACATGAAGATTGGTAATACCTTTATCTGAATTTACCATGGCAACAGCTGGTCCATTTGCAAAAGCAGCATCAATATCTGTTTGAATGTCTTTTTGTTTAGCTTCTGGTAATTTTTTGATGCTTTCTACAAGGTTACCAAAACCATTATTTACATCTACACCAATTTCTTCAAAAGTTTCACCATGTTTGGTAAATACATCTTTAAAGAAAACACGAACGGCATGACCAAATATGATTGGGTCACTAACTTTCATCATGGTTGCCTTCATGTGTAATGATAATAGCACATTGTTAGCTTTAGCATCTGCAATTTGTTCCTCTAAAAACGCTAAAAGCGCTTTTTTACTCATTACTGTACCGTCTATAATTTCACCTTTTAAAAGGGCAATATTATTTTTTAAAGTAGATACGTTTCCGTTAGTATCAGTATGTTGAATACTTACACTTGTTGCATCAGCGATAGTTACAGATTTTTCGTTATGAGCAAAATCTCCAGCTTCCATAGTTGCTACATGCGTTTTAGAATCTTTAGACCATGCACCCATAGAGTGAGGATTCTTTTTAGCATAGTTTTTAACTGCTTTTGGTGCACGTCTATCTGAATTACCCTCACGTAATACAGGATTTACAGCACTACCTTTAATTTTATCGTAACGCGATTTAATATCTTTATCCGTATCGTTTTCTGGCTCATCTGGGTAGCTAGGAATAGCAAATCCTTGAGATTGTAATTCTTTAATAGCAGCTTTTAATTGTGGGATAGAAGCACTAATGTTTGGTAATTTAACAATATTAGCCTCAGGTTTTTTAGCTAGTTCTCCAAGAATAGCTAAATCATCTGATACACGTTGGTCTTCATTTAAAAAATCTGGAAAAACAGCTAAGATTCTTGCCGCTAAAGAAATATCTTTAGTTTCAATATTGATTCCTGAAGATTTTACAAAAGCTTTTACTATTGGTAAGAATGATCTGGTTGCTAAAGCTGGAGCTTCGTCTGTTTTTGTGTAAATAATTTTGGACATCCGTGTCGATTTTTTAAATTGTTAAACTGCTGCAAAAATGGTAAATAATTTACCTTGAATTTTGAGCGAAGCGAATATACAAAAAACGCCAATTATTTTCTACGTATTAATTAAGTAAGTATTAGTATTTATAATAGATTTAACAGAATAGCAGAAAAGAAACTTGCAAAAACGAAATTGTTAGAAAAGAGGACGAAAACCTATAAAAAAACAAAAGCCATATCACTATAGAATTTAATCTACTCTGACATGGCTTTTTTGAAATAACATAGCTAGATTTAATTAATACTTCTATTAAATCAATTTAGACCTGCATCTAAACCTTTGTAAACCAAGTGCTATTATTTCAAAGAAACATTTTAATGATGTAATTTTCAAAATGTATTGACTTATTACTAAAATGCTTCCTTTTAATTGTTTTTCTTGATACTTCTCTTTTTATCATTCACTTTTGTGATAGCTAAACGCCCAAGTATTACTTTAATTTACAGTATTTTCTTTCGGTTTTACTGCTTTTTCAAGCTTTCAACACTGTTAGTTTTCTAACTACTTGCGTATTTAGTACTTTTCACTGTATCATGATTTTAAGTTAACACACGCATACACGTGGCTCTTTCAAATCTCAAAAAACAATTTATTTTAAAGAACGTTTCTTATAGAAGAATTTAAATTAAATTCGTTTTTAAACGAAACCAACAGGTATTGCTCTATTCAATAACTTAACGCAACAAATCAAAATTATAGATTTGTAAAATGAGTAAAATAAAACATCGAAAATTATCTCTTAAAGAAAGAATCCTCATAGAGACTTTATTAAAGGAAAATAAGACTCAATCTCACATCGC
>CALKXS010000040.1 GCA_938003745.1 uncultured Algibacter sp. | reverse complement strand
TTTTATCTCGCTCTGCCTTAAAGTGATTACGACAGGACTCCTCACCATCAAAATGGGCTGTAAAACTGAAAATATTCATCCTTATTTTTTTATCTAAAATAAGTCTTTTTTATAATTATGCCTAATTACGGATATTCAAATTTCCTTTTATGCCAAACTCTGTATTTTTCTCATTAAAAAGTATAATATAACCTCCTACAAAACCAATTGATGAATAATCATAATCGGTTGCAAAAGAAGCATTAGCATTTATAATTCTATTTCTGTCGTCAGAACTATGCGAATAATCTAGATTAAGGCTTGCTCAAGTATCTTTACTAGAAGCTCCAGATGAATGCTACCCATGGACTCTCAATTGTTGAACCCCCGTTTTTTGATTCTCTAAAAGAACCATCAAAAAGATCTAAATTACTTGAAGAAGCCGATGTATAAGCCGAAATCCCTGCATCTATAGTTAAAACATCATCATTTAAAGGCATTTTAACTATTATAGTTGGTGTGAAATCTGTTAAATATTCATCTCCTATTCCACCAGTTACAAAAGCGTTGTTAGCATCTTGAGTATAATAACTAGTTAAAAAATCTATCTCTGTAGTTTCTAAAATTCGTTTTTTACACACTTCAGTTGAGTCTTGTTGAGCAAAAGAAAGTTGTACTACAAAGACAAAAAGAATTAATATTAAATTATTTTTATTTTTCTAAAGAACAATTAATTACAACCTCCACCATATTTACCTCCATTGGCGCCAGATGCTGCTTCTCTATAAGCTTGAAAACTTGTTATAAATCTATCCGATCCTCTATTAGACAAAACCATATCTGAGTCATTAAGGAAGGTTTACCTTTTTGTATTCCTTAACAACCACAGATGATGTAAGACTCATAATAACCATTATAATAGCTAAAATCCTTTTCATATTAATTTATTGTTTCAATATTTATATTTTTTGAAGTATGTACTGTATTATCCTTATCAACAATAATACATTCAACTCCTTTTAATTGATTTATAAAATCTAATCCAGTATCTAATCCCATTACAAAAATTGAAGCACTTAAAATCCCCGTACTAGGATAACCCGTTCTAGGATCTATAATATGCGAATACAAAACACCATTAAACGTCACATACTTTTCATAATTTACAGATGTAACCACTGCACTATTTATGAACAGGCAATTATGAAAACACTTTTTTCTTGTTTAAAGGATTTACTATGGCAATCATCCAATCTTTTCCGTTTGGTTGTTTTCCCCAAGCATTTATAATACCAGACTAACACCTTTATTTTACAGTAATTGTTTTGCTCTATCTGCCGCATAGCCTTTTCCTATAGCTCCAAAACCTAATTTCATGCCTTTCAATTTTAAAAAAACCGAGCAATTCGTTTAATTTAAAATAATGTTTTTATACTCTACTTTTTCTATAGATTTTTTTATCGCTTCCGCGGAAGACATACTCGTCATACTTCCGTCAAATTTCCAAACCTTATCCAAAGATGCATAACTTACATCAAAAGCATCATCAGTAAGTTTTGATATTTTTATTGCACGCTGAACAAGTTGAAATAATTCTTTATTCACTATTACAAGTTTAATACCTACATTTTTATTAATTAAAGAGGTTTAAGAATTTACATCCCATGAAGATATTAAACGTTCTATACGTTCAATTTAACTAATAGCAGTATTAATATGATTATTACCTAAAGCTCCATTTAAGGCAACTACCGATATATCAAACCGGCTTGTCATTAATTTAAGCGTTCGTTTATATACGTTTTGAAAATACGAAAAACTTGAACAGAAAATCAAGCAAACAATAAGTATTTTGGAAATTAAAGATCAATAGCTTTTAACTTTTAAAATAGTTTTGTGGAAATATTTTTTCATATCCCATTTTCCCTAAAGCCTTTCCGCTTTTATCCAAAACGACAACCAAAGGAAAATAACCTTGTTCATTATAGATTGATGCTAGTTCACTATTTTGATCTGTTAGTGCTTTAGATGATTTATTTGCTTCTCTTCTAGGGAAATCTGCCTGAAGTAAAACAAATTTATCTTCTGATAATTTTTGGAATTCAGGAGTGCTTAATGTTGGTTTGTCAATTTTTATACAAGGTATACACAAATCTGAGCCTTGAAAAACAAGCAGCATTTTTTTTATTTTGATTAGCAGCCTCTAACCTTAACTTGTTCAAAATTAGTTAAGCAGTTTTTACTATAACCAGTTATACTTGATATAAGACATAAAAGAAAAATAAACGTCTTCATAATATATTTTAAAATGACTTAAAAGAACAAGATTATTCCTTTTAATTTATTAGTACCTGTTTTATTCAATTACTTACAGGACGGCTAACAAACTTTATTATTTTAAAAAGCGACTGTGCCAGCTTTCACTAGCAGGAACTTCCCAGTTTTCTTTAAATTCACCAACGTTAGCTACCAAATTATTAAAAACAATAGTATTCCTATAAACAGCTTTATCTTTAGCCATTTTTTTTAAATCTACAAGTGTTTTATAAGCAATGTACTCCCCTTGTTTATAAGATACATTCATCTTATCCATCAAATCTACATTATAATCTTTTTCTATTTGTTGAATAAAATGTACAGATGAATCTATAGAACATCCTGTTGCTGCGTTTAAATTCTGATTTAAACCTAGTATAATAAAGCGTTTGTATTTAACTTCAAAACCTCCTTGTAAATCACTACTATGTGCCGTCCAGTTTTCAACAAAAACACCTAATTTAGATTATATATCTTCTATTTCTTGCTCAGTAAATGAACGGACATCTTCTGTTCTTAAAACATTAATATCCATATCTCCTTTTTCTGGTTCTTTAAACATTTGTGCTCCTCCTGCACCACAACATAATGCTGTTCGTTTATACCTTTTCATTTCAAAAATATTGGCTTGCGTTTACTTTAAAACATCTCTTGGCGCATTATATTCATTATTTGCTCTGCCTAAACAAGGGGCATGATAAATTATTCTTTCCCTTTATACAAATTGTTTGCTGCTTTTAATTGTCCTGAATCTATAAGCTGTTTTATAAACTGTGTATGGTGAATAACCTCCTAATTACCATCTAAGCTTGGGTATTCGTTTTTTAATCTGGCTTGCCTATTTGGTCCGCCATTAGAATATATAATGCCTCCCATATGGTGATCTTTAATTAAGTTAATAACATTGTTTTTTCTGCTTCGTTTTGTTCAGACATCACCTGTACTATATACAATTGCCCCACTCTTTCTTTAAGAGACATGGATGCGTAAATACTATCAACCCATTTTTGTTGATGTACTGCATCTTTAGTTATTAAAGGATTACTCGCAGATTGACTATGGCTATTATATATAGAAAAAAATAAAATTAATACTAAAAAGATTGGGCGCATATACAAGGATTAATTAAGCTTATTAATTGTTATTATTATTATAACACATTAATAACCATACCAAAATAAGACTTTTATAAGTAAGATAAAAAAACTTTAACGCTGTTTTGTATAAACCTTGGTTAATACTAAGATTACAAAAACAATGAAACCCAATATTTACTATCTTTTTGGATAATTAAACTAAAACTTTAAACAAATATTAATAATAAGTTTTAAAACATTTTCAAACTACATTTAATTTCTGATTAGAATAACATGTATTCATACTCTTATTTAATCTCCATCATTATCTGTTGGTAATACTGTTACAGATAAAATGCTTGCCGCATCTACAGAAAAGTATTTAACCAAATTGAACAAAGCATTATATAAAGCTTCCACATTCGGATTATTATTTTCTATCGCAGAATATAAACTTATGTTAATTCTATCAATATTTGTATAAACTTCTGTAAACGCGCCTTTAATTGCTTTTGATATTTCTGAAGAACCAGCTATATCATCAACAATGCTTGAAAAATTTACGGTACTTAAACTATACACATGCTCAACTTCTTCTATAGTTGTCTTTATCAATTTTAATGAATTTCCGCTTCTAAATGCTTCTAAAGATTTTAGATTTGCACCACTAGAATTTTCCAAACCTGCGGGTTTTCCAACTTTAGTAACTCTTATAACATCCAAAATATTAATTAATTGATTAAAAGCTAAACAACGTGCATTTTCAGTACAGACCATACTTCGTGCATTTATAAACTCTTCTTTATAGTTTTGTTCCCAAAAATCGATTAACATACTAGATTGTCTTAAAATTTCTTGAGTAACTCCAAGTACATAATCAACTCTGTAGGTATTGTTTTGAAGTAATAAAAGGGCTTCTTCTGAATCTTGATTGCCATATAATAAATACTCTAAAGCCCCCAGTCCTTTAGATGTTGAACTTTTAGAATTTAAATACGATGTATTATAAACCTCTTGCTCTGCTATATTAGCTTCTATTAATGTTGAAGACACTGGAAAGTTATAGATAAGGATATCAAAAAATTGAGCCTTTACATCCACCATATTATAAACTCTGGTTTTTGCAAAAGATTTTACTGTTTTTAACCACTGCTCCTGTAGCTTATTAAAGTTTTCTAAGGATATTGTTTCTTTAAAACGAATTGCGTTTTCGTTTAGCGTTTCTATATCTATATTAAAGTTATTAATTACTGGTAAAATATTAACATCATAATAATCTTCATGAAACGTATCTATAGCTTGTCCGCTTTCATCATCTTTATTACAAGATGAAAGTATTAATAAAACTGATAAAAAATAAAAGAATCGATTTTTCATGTTATAAAGAGTTTAAAAAACTTAGTAATTGCTCACGATTATTACTAGGTAATGCCATAAAATTGTTTTTCGATTTTTCTGCTTCACCGCCATGCCATAAAATAGCTTCTTCAATATTTCTAGCTCTACCATCGTGTAATAGAAATGTGTGATTGTTAACCTGTTCTATTAGTCCTAGTCCCCAAAGCGGTTGCGTACGCCATTCTCTACCGTTTGCTAAAAAATCTGCTCTATGATCTGCAAGCCCCTCTCCCATATCATGTAACAAAAAATCTGAATATGGTCTAATCGTTACATTTCCTATTTGTGGCAGTAATGAGTAACTGCTTGTTTGAAAATTATTAACATGACAGTTTGCACATGCTAAATCGTTAAATATCTTTTTTCCTTTTAAAACACTAGGCGCCTTAAAATCTCGTCGTTTTGGTACAGATATCGCAGCTTGATACACCATCATTCTACTAAATTGTTTATCTGGCACTTCAACATTATCACCTATATTCACACCATTATTTAGTTTAGAACAATCGATACCATCTGGACAATTTTCGTCTGGAAAAATGCTTGTAGTAAGTCCCATATCTCCATTAAAAGCTCCTGCTACTTGTTGCTCTAAACTTGGTTGATTGGCTTTCCATCCAAACTTTCCTATTGTGGTTCTATTTTCTTTTACATTCCAAACTTTATTTGCCTTACCAGAGATGCCATCTCCATCTGCATCATTAATATCTTCGTTTACTAGAATACTAGCTTCGCTTAATGCATCTATAAATCCAAGTCCTATAACTTGCTGGCCTACTCTAGGCGATTGTTTTGCATTTCCTAAACTTCCGTAATTCTCATTTACTATAGTATAGTTTGGTTTTCTTAACTTGTAAGTTGTTCCATCTGGATATTTTCCTGAGATAATTTCAAAGCTCACATTAATTCCCCCTTCATTTTGTATCTCTAAGTTAGAATCGTCTTGTAATTGTCCACCATAATTAAATAGTCCTATAGGTCCTGTTATTTCATTATTTCCAGTACTTAGGCGTATTAAGAAACCTTTGGAACCTGCTCCATTTTCTAATAATGGTTTTCCTCTACCATCTCTTAAATGGCATGCACTACAGGCTCTAGCGTTAAATATAGGTCCTAAACCATCTCTAGAGGTTGTTGTTGCTGGCGCTGAAACCCAACTTTGGTCGAACATAGCATTACCAACACCAAAAAAAGACAGTTCTAAATCTGATAAACCTGGAACTCCTCTTCCAAAGGCTTTATCGGCTGTAAAAGCTTCTATAGATAAATGAGATACTAAGTTTTCTTCTCCAAGTTCATAATTATTATTGATATAGTCTTGTTCTAAAAAATCATCTGAACTACAAGCAAATACTAGTAAAGCCCCCACCCACAATATATGTTTCATATAATTTACTTTTTTATAACATAAAAACTGAAGCTTCAAGAATGAAACTTCAGTTTAATTTCTCTTGTTAAAAGAAATACAAAAATTCTA
Source organism: uncultured Algibacter sp. (assembly GCA_938003745.1). GTDB lineage: Bacteria > Bacteroidota > Bacteroidia > Flavobacteriales > Flavobacteriaceae > Postechiella. Next base: position 11,431 of record CALKXS010000040.1, on the reverse strand, counting down.
ATTTATAGTAATAGATACTCCTAAAACGCCTGCAGCATCTGATATAGCAGTTCCTTGAGCTTTTAAAGCTGAAGATAATTGTCCCGCAGGACCATTAGATCCTAAAGTTTCTTCACTAACAATTTCGTCAAAATTCTTACCTAGATTTAATAGTGTACTTAATTTAGATAGTGTTTCTGATGCTTTAGTATTTAAAGTATTTGCTATATTAGTATTCTTTTCTTTTACTAATTCTATTAGCGAAACTCCTGTTACCTTGGCTCCGTTTTCACCTGTATAGCTACCTACTATAATATTGTTAATACCATTTACATTGGCCCACATGTCTTGGTTTGTATTATCTGAGAAACAAGAATGTTCATTTTCTTGGCCTTCGTCTATAGCAGGATCTATTCTTTCTAGAGCAACTTCACCGTTAGAAATAAAACCAATACCGTTAAGTATATTTGTTAAAGCAACATCTTCGTTTAAAGCTTTAAAAGTAGTGCGGTAAGATCCGCCAGCTGCCCAGGTATCATTTAAATCTTTTAAATCCTTTACCAACAAATCTGTTACTATTTGTAAATATGTTTTTCTTCTTTCTGCAAAATCTGCAGTAGTATAATCTTCGAAAGACCTCTCTCCAGAAATCGAATAATTATCCATTACTTGTGTTGCTGGATTCAAATTCAAATCTTGTCCCCAGAGTAAAAACTCTATAGCGTGCCACCCTGTTGATATGTTATCATCTTTGTTGCCTTCTTCGTTTTTAGAAATTATATTAGCTTCTGTTAGATCGAAAGTTACATCTCCAATTAAACCATTTTGAATGGTTCCTCCTCCTACTGTAAACACGTAATCGATAAAACCTTCGTCTAATGGCCAAGCATTAATTTGTCCTTCTGTAGCTAATAAATCATCATTATCAATAGGACCGTTTGCTTCTCTAAAAGCTTCTGTTTGGCCGTAAAAATCTCTTGCATATAACCAAGCATCTCTTGCTTCTTTTAAAGTATTTTCACTTGGTGTTGTAATAAAAGCATCTATTTTAGATTTCATAGATACCGCTGTATTATAAGAATCTGCATAGTTAGCTGATGCTATTTTTGCGTAACCTTCTATAAAATCTGACTTCTCGACTGTTTTAGAATCGATAGGATTATCATCATCACTAGAACAAGCTGTTATTAATAATAGTGTTACTAGTAAATAAAAAGAATAAGTAATTTTTAGTTTCATTTTGTTATTTTTATTTAGATTAATTATAAATAATAAACAAATATAAAATCTATTTTAACAAAAAAAAACTTTATTTAGAATTTATCTAAATAAAGTTTTTTACTATTTACACTAATAACAATCTGAAATTATGATTGTCAACAGATATTATACTATATATCTATTTCTTTGGAATTATTTATTTTAAAAAGCGACTATGCCAGCTTTCACTTGCTGGTACTTCCCAGTTTTCTTTAAATTCGCCAACATTTGCGACTAAATTATTAAAAACAATTGTTTTTTTAGACACTGCTTTGTCTTTAGCCATCTTTTTAAAATCGATAAGTGATTTATATGCAATGTACTCGCCTTGCTTATAAGATACATTCATTTTATCCATTAAATCGACATTATAGTCTTTTTCTAATTGTTGGATAAAATGCACCGATGCATCTATAGAGCATCCTGTTGCAGCATTTAAATTTTGATTTAATCCTATAATAATAAAGCGTTTGTATTTTATTTGAAATCCAGATTGTAAATCGCTACCATGTGCTGTCCAGTGTTCTACAAATACGTTTAACTTTGATTGAATTTCTTCTATTTCTTGCTCGGTAAGCGAACGATTTGCTTGGTAAATCCAAACTCTTGATTCTTCTGGTAATATGTTAAAATCTACTAGCATTTTTTTCTTTTTTAATTTTTTCTGCAACATAAACCAGTCCTCCAAAAAATATTATACCGCCAAGAAATTTTCTTAGATTTAGATCTTTTTCTCTTAAGGAATAATCTAAAATAACAAAAACTCCACTGTAAATTATTCCTCTAAATAGAGCGAAAACAATTTGGTTTTTTAATATTTTACTCATAAACCTTGTGCATTCGCTATAAGCTCTGCAATGTCCAGAACTTCTATATCTGCTTCCTTTTCTTTTGCTTTTACACCATCTGTCATCATGGTATTACAATACGGGCAACCAGTAGCTATGATATCTGGTTTTGTTTCTAGAGCATCTTCTGTTCTTAAAACATTAATATCCATATCTCCTTTTTCTGGTTCTTTAAACATTTGGGCGCCTCCTGCTCCACAACATAACGCAGTGCCTTTATGTCTTTTCATTTCAAAGATATTGGCTTGTGTTTCTTTTAAAACATCTCTTGGTGCGTCGTATTCATTATTTGCTCTACCTAAGTAACAAGGGTCGTGATAGGTTATTCGTTTCCCTTTATACAAATTGTTTGCTGTTTTTAATTGTCCTGAATCTATAAGCTGTTTTATAAACTGTGTATGGTGAATAACCTCGTAATTACCACCTAAGCTTGGGTATTCGTTTTTTAAACAATTAAAAGAATGCGGATCGCAGGTAACAATTTTTTTTACTTCGTATGCATTTAATACTTCTATATTGGTAACGGCTTGCATTTGGAATAAAAACTCATTACCAGCCCTTTTTGCAACATCTCCGGTGCAACTTTCTTCGGTACCTAATACAGCAAAATCTACATTGGCTTTGTTTAATAGTTTAACAAAGGCTCTTGTTATTTTTTTTGCTCTATCATCAAAACTCCCAGCAGATCCTACCCAAAATAATATTTCTGGCTGTTTGCCTTGAGCCATAAAGTCTGCCATTGTTGGCACGTTTAGTGATTCGCTCATAGTGTTGTTGAGTTTTTGTTTTTATTTGCGTTAGGGATTGAGGCATTTGTTGAAGCTCTTTTTTGTTTTTCTCAAAAAAAGCGACTGCCGAAAGCCCGACCCTTTTGGGTAACGCCCTTATTATTAATTTATTCGTCTTTCCAGTTTAATCTATCCATTTGGTTATATGGCCATGGTGCACCGTTATTTTCTATATTTGTCATCATGTTATTTAATTCTGTTGGTGCTGCTGATTGCTCCATAACTAAATAACGACGCATTTCTAAAATAATTGATAATGGGTCTATGCTTACTGGACATTCTTCTACACAAGCATTACAGGTGGTACAGGCCCATAGCTCTTCGTTTGTAATATAATCTCCTAATAATTGTTTTCCATCATCTACAAACTCACCATTATTAGCATCTATATTTTTGCCTACTTCTTCTAGCCTATCACGAGTGTCCATCATGATTTTTCTAGGCGACAGCTTTTTACCTGTTAAATTTGCAGGACAAGCAGATGTACATCTTCCACACTCTGTACAGGTATAGGCATTTAAAAGTTGTACCCAGTTTAAATCTTGAACGTCTGAAGCTCCAAATTTTGCTGGTTCTTCATCTTCTACTCCTTCAGCTGGTGCTGCAAATAGATCTGCGTTTGGATCCATCATCATCTTTACTTCCTTTGTAACTGCTTCCAAATTATCTAAAGTCCCTTTTGGTTTTACTTTACCATAAAAGGTGTTAGGGAATGCTAAAAGGATATGTAAATGTTTTGAAAAGTATAAGTAATTTAGAAATACAAGAATACCTATGATATGAATCCACCAAGAGGCACGTTCTATAATATGTAATGTGTTTTCTGAAAAATCACTAAACCATGAGGCTATGTATTGACTAACTGTATTTCCTGCATCTAAACTTTGAAAATGAACATCTGTAGCATTCATTATTAAGAATAATGTCATTAAAACCATTTCAAAATATAAGATGAAATTACCATCGTTTTTTGGCCAGCTTGTCATTTCACTACTCCAGAAGCGTTTTAGCTTTATTACGTTTCTTCTAATCCAAAATATAACTACAGATATGAAAACTAAACACGCTAAAACCTCAAAAGATCCTATTAAGCCTCCATAAACAGATATTGGCAATACGCTTAACCCTACTCTGTGAGTCCCAAAAAGACCATCAATAATTATTTCTAATACTTCTAAGTTTATAATTATAAAACCAATATATACTACAACATGTAAAAAACCTGAAATAGGTCTGCGTACTAGTTTTGATTGCCCTAAGGCTATCATTGCCATGTTTTTCCAACGTTGTGATTTATTATCACTAACATCTACGTCTTTGCCTAGCCTAATATTACGAGCTAGTGTTTTTACATTTTTCACAAAATAACCTATCCCAGCGATAAGTATAATTGCGAAAATTATATTTGGTAAGTATGCCATATGTTAGTTTGTTTCTGCTTCTTTATACGGAATTTCTTTTTTAGAAAGAATTCTAGTATAACGGTTAGGGTGTAATTTCACATCTTTTAGAAGAGATTCTAGCTCTTTAGTGGCTCCTTCTAAATTATTATATAATTTATCGTCTTTAAGTAGTTTTCCCATTGAACCTTCTCCTTTCTCTAGGTTTGCCAAAATGGAATTGAAATTCTTTAATGTAAATTCTAAGTTTTTAACAGTTTGTCCTAAATCTGCTTGAGACAATGAACCTGTAATTTTAGTTAAATCTTCAGAAGCTGTCTCTGCATTAGTTAGTAATCCATCTATTTTAACCTGATTGTTTTTCATTAACTCATTTAATGAATTGGATGTTTCTTTAAAAGATTCTAAAGTAAAACTTAAAGCTGCTATACTTTTTTTAAGATTTGCTTTAGTTTCGGCATCAAAAACATCATTAAGATTTATTAATAAATGATCTGCGCTTGTCATAGCTCCTTCAACTTTTTCTTGAAGTGGTGTTAATTTTTGATTAACCAACTCACTTAATCCAGCTTTTACAGTACCTTTTAATGAAGAACCACTTTCTGCAACTCCAGCTTTATCAAAAGCAGGAATAATAGCTATTGCTTTGCCTCCAATAAGTCCAGCTTCGTATAACTCTGCCCTACTATTTTTTGAAAACTGGTAATTACTGTCAACTAATAGTTTCACTAAAAGTTTTCCTGAACCATCTTCTTTGAAATTAATTTCAAGAACTTTACCTATATTCAAACCATTTATAGTTACGGGTGTTGATGCTGTCAATCCTTCAACATTATCATATTCTGCATAGAATACACGAGAAGAACCTAATAAATTTTCGCCTCTTAAATAATTAATTCCAAAGATTAACAGAACTATTCCTGATAATACTAAAATGGCTACTTTTACTTCTTTTGATATTTTCATCTATATAAATCAGGTTTCCGTTTTAGAGAGGGAAGATATAATTAATGCAATACAAATTTAAAATAAATTTAAAAAGAACACCTCTTAATTTTGACTTGTTTTTAATGCTTCTGCAACAGAAATCTTTTTATCAGCCTTAAAAGCTACTATAAATGACGTAGTATATCCCTTCTTTTTTGCTGTGGCAGAAAGATCTTTTATTTCATTATAATCTGAAGTATTACCATAAAAATACTTATATAAACTACCTTCCTTTAATACAGAAATATTGGAAAGCCCTTTAAAATTATACGGTTTGGGAGCTAGTTTTCTTGAACTAGCAGCTATTTGTACTTTAAACTCAATATCATTATAAACTTTAGCTTCATCTTTTATAATTTCATTATTTGCAACTACGGTTTCGTTTACACTATTAGAGTCTATAGATTTTTTGTATTTTAAAATAGCAGAATATATAGATTTAGACATATCTGCTTGCCCTTTTTTAGAATTTAAATATAATCCTTCTTTTTTATTAGTTAAAAAACCAAGTTCAACCAAAACACTAGGCATAACTGTTTGATGTAAAACAATAAAACCTGCTTGTTTTACTTTTCTATCTTTTCTTTTTAACTTATTTGCAAAATTGTCTTGAATTAAACTTGCCAAATATATGCTTTGGTCTAAATATTCTTCTTGACCTAATAAAACACTTATAGCAGATTCTGGAGAGTTAGGATCAAAACCTTCATAGTTTTTCTTATAATCGTCTTCAAGAAAAATAACTGCATTTTCTTTCTTAGCTACTTCAAAATTTGTTTTATTTCGGTGCAACCCTAATACAAAAGTGCCTGCGCCATAAGCTTGACTATGATGAGAATCACAATGAACAGATACAAATAAATTAGCCTTAGCTTTGTTTGCTATTTTACCACGTACAAATAAATCTATAAACTTATCTGTTTTACGTGTGTAAATTACTTTAATATCTGGATTCCTTTCTAATTCCTTGCCAACTTCCAATACAACCTTTAAGGCTATATCCTTTTCTTTGAATCCATTCCCTAAGTTCCCAGGGTCTTTTCCGCCATGACCTGCATCTAAAACAACAACAAATTTATTAGCTAAATCATCATCTCCAATATTACTAATAAATGAAGAAAATGTTAATACTAATATAAAAGATACGAAAAGTAATATTTTGGACGTTTGCATAAATATTTTAACAGCTAAATAACTCGGTTTATTACCCAATCGAGATGGGCTTAATTTTTATTTCAAATTTTTCGGCAAATAATAAATTAATCACAGAAAAATATATGTAATTTTGGCTTTTCAAAAACCGAGCCAATCTTTTACAAAAATACATTTAAAAGCGTTGCATACAAACAACTTTAAAATACTTTTTACATTAAGTTTTACAGTGTTTATTAACACTTTAAGCTTTGCTCAAGACGTCCCTGAAAAGAAAAGACCTATCAAACCTAGTGTTAAGGATAGTGTGACTGTTAGTGTTAATAACTTATTAGTTCCTGAAATTTCAGAAAAAGCTCAAGATTCTACTTTAATAGATTCTATAAAACAAAAAAAAGAATTCTTAACAGATGTTGTAGTATATAAAGCCAGTGATTACACGTCATTCAATCAAAAAAAGCAACAACTATACTTATATAATGAAGCTGAAATAACTTATGGAAACATAAATATAAAAGCTGGTAATATAATTGTTGATTACAGTAAAAATGAAGTTTATGCTCGTGGTATAATTGATTCTTTAGGCGAATATACTCAGGCTCCTGTTTTTACTCAAGCACAAAGTGTTGTAGAACCTGATTCTATATTATTTAATACAAAATCTGAAAAAGCACTTATATATAACAGTAAAACGGAACAAAGTGAAGGTACCGTAATTGCAAAAATAACAAAAAAAGAAAATGATTCTGTTTACTTTGTTAAAGATGCTAAATATACTACTGCTAAAGATTTAGAAGATCCCGAATATTACATTAAATTAAGAAAAGCCAAAATTGTTCCTGGAAAAAAAATAGTAACTGGTTTAGCTAACCTTTTTATTTATGATGTTCCTACGCCTATAGGACTCCCTTTTGCTTTTTTTCCGCAGTCTGAGACACAAACATCTGGAGTTTTACTTCCAACTTTTGGAGAACAAAATGATAGAGGGTACTTTTTACAAAATGGAGGTTATTATTTTGCCATAAGCGACCATGTAGATTTGGCGCTTACTGGAGATTATTATACTAACGGTAGTTTTGGTATTAGAGGAGAAAGCACGTACGCTACTCGTTATAAATATAGAGGTAATATTGGGTTTAGATATGAAAGCTTAATTTCAAGTGAACGTGGTTTTCCTGATTATGCAAAAAGTACTGTTTACAATTTACGTTGGTCCCACAATCAAGATTCAAAAGCTAATCCTAATTCAAGATTTTCAGCATCGGTGAACCTTGGTAGTAGTAATTACTATCAAACATCGCAGAATCAAACTACAACTGGAGCTTTTCTAAATAATACGCTTTCATCCTCTGTATCGTACTCGAGAACTTTTCAAGGTGAGCCACAAACTAGCTTTAGTTTAACAGCTACGCATTCTCAAAATACAAACACGCAACAAATTAACATGACACTTCCAACTTTCCAAGGTAGTGTTGGTAGAATTTATCCATTTGCGCCAAAAGTTGGTTCTAAAAAAGGCATTATACAAAACATAAACTTACGATATGATATAAGAGGAGAAAATCAAATACAAACTACAGATTCTCTTTTTTTTAAAAAAGAAATGTTTGATGATGCTAAATCTGGATTTGAACACTCTATACCGTTAAGTACAAACTTTAAAGTTTTTAAATATTTTAGTTTAAGTGCTGGTAGTAACTTTAAAGAGGTTTGGACTTTTCAAACTATAGATAAAGTTTACAACCAAGAGACTAGAATATTTGATAATGAAACAGTTAAAGGCTTTGATTCCTTTAGAACGTATAATCTCTTTACTAATTTAGGAACGACCATTTATGGAATGTTTAATTTAGAGAATGAAGCTAAAGATGCAAAAATAAAGGCAATAAGACATATTATTAGGCCATCCATTAGTTATAACATAAATCCTGCTTTTGACAAATATTATGAAACTGCAGAAGTCGTTGATGCTAATGGTTTAACTGAAGCTGATATAGAATTCTCTCGTTTTGAAGGAGGTCTTTTTGGAACACCAGGTAGAAATTTCTCAAGTTCAATGGGAATGTCTATTTCTAATAATATTGAAGCCAAAGTAAGAGATAAAGATAGTACGGCTACTGAACCTAAAAAAGTTATTCTACTTAATAATTTAAACTTTTCTACATCTTATAATTTTGCTGGTGATTCATTACAATGGAGTCCATTAAGAATGAGTGGAGGCACACAAATATTAGATGGAAAAATGAGTATTAACTTTGGAGCTACTTTAGATCCTTATGCTTTAGATAATAACAATAGAAGAATAGAAAAATTTAATATTGATAATAACGGAAGTTTATTTAGGTTAACAAGCGCTAATCTTACAACTAGTTATTCTTTTTCAAGTAAAAAGGTTGACAAAAAAAATGATAAAAGCGTACAAGAAAACTTAAGAAATGGTGGACGAGCTGATGATCTATTTGGACGTTCTGATGATTATTCAAGTCAAAGAAATCAAGAGAAGAGTGACGAAGATGAAAAGCCAAATGAACTTTATAATTATAATATTCCATGGAATTTACGTATAGCATATGCTGTAAACTACTCTAATTCAAGACGCCAAAATGAAATTTCATCGCATTCTCTAATGTTTTCTGGAGATATAGAATTATCAGAAAAGTGGTCTGTTGGTGCATCATCTGGTTATGATTTAAAAGATAATGGCTTTACATATACTCAATTACGTTTTGAACGTGATTTGTTAAGCTGGAGAATGAATTTTAGCTGGGTACCATTTAGTACTAGAAGTTCTTGGAATTTCTTTATAGGTATTAAATCTAGCATATTACAAGATCTTAAATACGAAAAACGTAGACGTCCAGATATAAACTTATAATAATGTTAATATTTAGATCATGAAAAAAATAATAACTACAACAAATGCCTCTGCCCCAATTGGTCCTTATAATCAAGCTATACTTTCAGGAAATACATTGTACACTTCTGGCCAAATAGCAATTAATCCAGAAACAGGCGAGCTAATTTTAGATAACATTGAATCTGAGACAAATCAAGTTATGTTGAACCTAAAATCTGTACTTATTGCGGCAGATATGACTTTTAATAATGTTATTAAGTCCACTATATTTATTAGTAACATGGATGACTTCGGAATAATAAACAAAGTTTACGGAAGTTATTTTGATGAAGCTACAGCACCAGCAAGAGAAACTGTTCAAGTGGCTAAATTACCAAAAAATGTTAATATTGAAATTAGTGTGATCGCTATTAAATAATTAATTTTTTCTCTTGAACAGTTTTATATATTATAATTCTTTTTTAGGAGAATAGGTTAACAACAATTCCTTTAACCTTTCTTTCTCTATAGGTTTAGACAAAAAATCATCTACTCCTGATTCTTTTGCTTTAAATATATCTTTTTCAAAAGCGCTTGCAGAAACCGCAATAATAGGAATATTATTTAGAGCATATTTCTCGGTCATTTTAATACGTTTTGTCGCTTCATAACCATCCATTTCAGGCATATAAATATCCATAAAAATCATATCAAAGTCTAATACCTTAAATAAATTAAGAGCATCTAAACCATTAGTGACAAAAGTACAATCAATCCCTTGTTGTTCTAATAAAAACTTAATCACTTTTTGATTCATTTTATTATCTTCTGCAATTAATACAGAAAATTTATAATCAAACTTATTTAAAAGTACATTGCTAGGTTTTTCGATTTCTTTTTTAACATTAAGAGTTTTTCGCAATTGTAAACTAAAATAAAATATAGAACCTTCATTTTCTTTACTTTCTACTTTTAACTCTCCTCCCATTAACTTTACCAATTTACTAGTTACAGAAAGGCCGTTTCCAGCTCCTTTATAATGTTGCATTGATAAATAATCTCTTTCCTCTGGAGTCATGAATATATGCTTAACTTCATAGGGACTCATACCAATACCAGTATCTTTTATATAAAAAGTAACTACTTGACTTTCATCGTCTATAACAGTATGATCTATTGTAATACTAATTTCACCATTATTAGTAAATTTAATAGCATTACTTATTAAATTAATTAAAACTTGCTGTATGCGCTTAATATCGCCTAAAAGAAGAAATTTATGCTTTTTATCTATTAAAAGCTTAGTTTCAAAACTTAATCCTTTATCCCAAGCCTGGTATTCAAAAATTTTAAATAGTTTAGATAGATCTGATTCTAAGTCTAAAGTTTCATTAATTAGTGGTATTCTGCTATCAACACCTCTAGAATTATCTAGAATCATATTTACCAATTGTAGTAAATGCTCTGAAGAGTAATCTGCTATTTCAATTTGTGCCCTTTGATCTTCAGATAAACTAGATTGCTTAAGCATGTTTAACATACCTAAAACAGTACTAAGTGGTGTTCTGATTTCATGACTAATATTAGATAGATATACTGATTTATTTTTTGATACTTCTGCAGATTTTTTTAATCGCTTTTTTAAACTTACAATTCTACCTTGTAAACTTGAAACGTTACTTATTTTATTTAATTCTTTCTGAAAAACTGAAGCTAAAAAGAGGCTTTGCATTATAATTAATGAAAAAAACAACATTGTACCAACCAATAAAAACGTAGTTTCTTCAAACAAGTAATACCCACCAAATGTACAAACACCTAAAATAAAGACTATTACAAAAGTAATAATAATCCATCTTTTAATTTCTTTTTTTGTTTTAGGTAAAAGCATCATTAACATTGTAGTAGGGTTTTAAAGTAGAATAAAGATACAAAACTATATTCAGTAAATAACCTATCTATTTTTTTCTGTTTTATTGCTATAAAATACTGGACTTGCAACAAAAAGTTGGACAATTAATTGCGAGATTTAAGCAGCTACATTTTGTTTATACATTTTTGTTTTAGATTCGTTAATAGTTTTATATCCTAAAGTTGAGTGTATTCTTCTTTTATTGTACCAAGTTTGAATCCAAGAAAAGATTGATAATTCAGCTTGTGAGCTATAATTGTATTTGTGTT
>CALKXS010000039.1 GCA_938003745.1 uncultured Algibacter sp. | reverse complement strand
CTTACTTTGATGAATTTTGCTTTAGGATTAATCGTTCTCAATTTAAAAACAGTATTTTTCATAAAACAATAGAAAGAATGGTTCTTGCTAAACCAATATATCAAGAAAATATAAAACAGACACTAAGTGTGTAACTCAATATAATTTTATCGCTTCAAGAATTCAAATATTAAATTACCGAACAAACTTTCACAAATTTATATTTTATGTATTCAAAAGAATAAATAGAAATGAATCTATAGAAATATTATTTAACCATAATTCTAATTTAGAATTTCAGATTGAGTATATCAAAAACTATAATTTTGATTTATACAAAGAATCAATTAATTATCTTAAAATGAGGCATGATATTGCTGAAAATATTATTAAAACAAGTATAAATATGATGTAAATTTAAACCACCCCATACTCCTTAGCCTTATTACTAAGCTCCATCAAGTTTTTAACCTCTAACTTTTTCATTAAGTTAAAACGGTGTACTTCGGCTGTACGCTTACTTATATCAAGTTCTTCAGCAATATCCTTATTATTCTTTAATTGTAGTACTAAATCAAGGATTTGTTTTTCGCGTTTGGTTAATTTAAATGGAGCCTCTTTTGGCTCTCGCTTAGCCTGTGTTTTTGAAGCTGCTCCATTCACAAAATTATTCATGATAATTGCTGATACATCACCAGTAAAATATTTACCTCCAGAAGCAATTTTTGTAATAGCTTTCAAAAACTCTTCTTTACTCGCTCCTTTTAATAAATAACCATCTGCTCCTGCCTGAATAGCTTTAACCACGTATTCTTCAGAATCATGCATAGACAATACCATTGTCTTAACAGGTTTTCCTTGCTTTTTAAGTTCTGCGACTACCTCTATACCAGTAAATTCGGGCATACGTATATCAATTATAAGTAAATCTGGATTATTTCTTTCCACAACTTCTAAAGCCTCTTTTCCGTCTGAAGCTTCATCAATCACTTGAACACCTTCTTGATCTTCCAAAAGTGCTTTAATACCGTCTCTTACAAGTACATGATCATCAGCTAAAACTACTTTAATTACTTCCATTTAATAAATTTAAAATCAACAAAAATAGTAATAATTTACGTATTACTACTTACTTCGCCTAAGGGAATATTTAATGTCACACGCGTTCCGTTTCCTATTTCAGAATTGAGAAACAATCTTCCGTTAATATATTTAATACGCTCATGCATAAAAGTTAGCCCCATACCTCCATTACCCGTTTTCACATGCTTCACTTTATCAGGATCAAAACCTATTCCATCATCATCAATAACAATACTAAGAATATCTTTACTATGAGACAACAAGACCACTATATTTGAAGAACCGGCATATTTTATAGCATTGTTTATAGCCTCCTGTGTAATTCTATACACATTAATTTCTGCTAAAGAATCTAGTCTATTACTAAAACTCGTTTTATTATAAAGTAAAATATTTTTACCTGTTAATCTAGATAACTCTTGGGTTAGTTTTGTAATAGCTGGAACAATACCATAATCTGTTAATTCTGGTGGTGTTAAATTAAAGGTTGCTGTTCGCACACCTTTAATAATATCTGTTGTTAATGCCTTCAAATGCTCAATTTTATCAGCCGTTTTATCGATATCATTAATATCAATACTCTCTAAGTTATATTTTAAACCTGTAAGCATTTGCCCTATACCATCGTGAACATCTTTAGCTATGCGGTTTTGTTCCTTTTCCTGATTTTCAATAATCTTACTAGAAATAATTTTTTGCTGACTCATTTCTTCCTCAAAACTTTTCTGAGTCAATCGTTCTATTTCTATCTGTCCTTCCTTTCTACTTGTTATATCTGATGCTATTATAAGTAGTTCCGATTTATCTTGAGTTGGATTAAAAGGCATGATAGACATTTCTAACCAAATAGATTGGTTGTCTTTTGTTGTTCCCTTTACATCTCCTTGCCAACCTATTTTCTTATGCTTAGAAATTAAATCGTCAATAATTTCTTGTTCGTTTTCTTGAATAGATAAGACCTTAGAGAAATGAGCATTACTATTAAATTTACCAAACTTAAATAGTCTCGAAAACTTATTCCCCATATGCACAACAATACCTGTTGGAGAAATACGAGAAAACAACAAGGTTTCATCCATAGCGCGACTTAAAGCACGTAATTCTTTTACCGATTTTTCTTTAGCATCACTTAAAACATCTGCATCAAAAGCCATTTTTTTTGCTCGTCGTTCTGCAAATAATAATTCTGAAAGTGTATACCGAACAGATTTTGCTGCTGGCCAAAAAATAAACACAAACTCTCCTAATAAAATTAAAAGTGTTAAACCTGTTAGCCATAATTCTAGTTTTCTTAACCAAGCTACTTTTTCATTAGCTTCAGCATCATATTGATTTACAATATCATCCATTAAGGTTAAAAAAGTCCCTTCATTCACCTTAACTTTTTCAATGTTAGGAGACACTTCTAAAGAAAAATCGACACCTTCTTCAATCTTCTTTAAAATTGTTATTGAGGCTTTATTTATACTATCAAAAATGGGATTTAATAACTCATACTTTTCTTGAATTTTCAATGTGTTTGTAGCTGGTAACCCTAAACTATCATTTCCTTTTTGAAGTGCATAATGAGATATTTCCCAAACATTCAAAGTCTGTTTAATCTCTTCTTTTAAAGACAACCTTTGTTTATGGTTAGGTAATGAGGATAAAAAAACAATATCCTTAGTTAGTTTCTGACTTAACATACGTTGCCTTCCTGCTATATTTATAACTGTAGAATCACTTTCTTGTCTATTTAAATGGGTTCTAATTAAAACCTGACTAAATATTACCGACAACGCAATAGTACTAAAACCAATAATATACAAACGGCGTAATTTATCAAAAGTCCTTTGATCTAATGAATTACCGTTTTTTGGCATAATACTATTCTTAAGAGATGGCTTGTTTAACTAAAGCTAAGCTTTTATCTGAAAATGGAAGTTTTAAGGCTTCTGCATGCCCACTTTCAGACATTTTTACCCAAGTTTTTTTAAGGATATCGATAACTTTGACGTCTTCATGTTTAGCTGCAAATTCTTCAAAATAATAATCAAGAAAAACTAAACAGATAGTATCTTCTAAAATTTGAGATTCTTCGTTTTTCTTAATTAGTTTTTTGTTTATCAATAAAGATACACGATCTGAAAATTGATCATCAAAACCAACCTGTTTTAAGATCTCAACAGTTGTATCTGCATGCATACGTTTAAGCGTTTCACGCCATTTTAAATAACCCACTCTGTCCATTGGATATTCATTTCGAGCTATTTTCCAACGTTCAATATGTTGCGCTCTTGCTGCTATTTGAAGTGCTTTAGACGCATCTGGTCTAAACTGCAACAATTTTCTTGTCATCCTTTGAGAATACAATAATTCTTTAGGATAATCTACCTCAGAGGCTTGGTAGGTATTTATATCTTTAGAATTTTTATCATCAATAAGCGCTATGGCTGTTTCAAATCTCGTAGGTTTCATATATAAAACTATTTTGTAATTAACTATAAATTACAGAATAACATAATCACACTAAGAACCAACGAAATTTTAAGCGCTTAACATGTTAATCTGTAAAGGCAATATACACATTTCTTTATGATTCTTTACAGCATAAATAGGCTTAACAAGTATTTTGTAGTAATTAATATTTACTTTTGCAAAAATTTAATTACGTACCAAAGACTTTGCGGCACATATTGTGACACATTAAGAATCTGTCTAAAATACTTAATAACCATTTTGTCATCTTTCTGTACTCACATAATACCGCATGCTTTGGCGTAATTATATCACCACTAGTTTTTTTTAAACAATACTATGGGTTATTCTGCAAAACCTATATACACGTAATCATTTTCAATTTTCACAGGATAGATTGCAATAGGATCTAAATCTCCATTTAAATTTTCGCCATTTTCTAATGAAAATGTTTTTTTATGAAGTGGACAGGCTACTTTAGAAATACCATTATGATCACCTATCATTCCTCTACTAAGAACCATTTCTTGTTTTTCAGGTGATAAGTTTTGACAGGCATACCATCTATTCAATCTCTTAAAATTAAATACTGCTATTTGCAAATTTTTATATTTAACACAGGCTCCTCCATCTTTTGGAAAAGCATTTATTGGTGCTGCTTTAAACCAAATTTTCACATCTTCTAATTTGGTAGTTTTGTATTTTTCTAGAACTTCTTCCATTTCGATATAATTTTTAAAGGCACTTATTTTTTCCATTGTTCTGGCATTTTTTGATCTCTCATAGGAACAAACACCAAGTTATCATCATCTTCTTCACTATTAACAAAATGATTAAATCGCTTCATCATTTCCGGGTCGTTAACTGCCTGAGTCCATTCGCATTCAAACTTATTAACCAAGGTTTCCATTTCGTTTTCTAGATCTTCAACAATACCTAGCTTATCGTCAATAATAACCTCTTTTAAGAAATCCATTCCGCCTTCAAGTCTATCTTGCCATGCAGCTGTACGTTGTAATGGTTTTGCTGTACGCATGTAAAACATTAAGTAACGGTCTAAGTATTTAATTACGGTTTCGTTATCAATTTGCTCTGCTAATAATTCTGCATGCCGTGGAGTCGCTCCTCCGTTACCACCTACATATAAATTCCATCCACCTTCTACAGCTATTAATCCGAAATCTTTCCCACGTGCTTCAGCACATTCTCTAATACATCCAGATACTCCTCCTTTAATTTTATGCGGTGCTCTAATACCTCTATAACGGTTTTCAAGTTCAATCCCAAAACTTATACTTTCATCCATACCGTAACGACACCATGTTGAACCTACGCATGTTTTTACCGTTCTTAAAGATTTACCATAAGCATGCCCACTTTCAAAACCATACGCTATTAATTCTTTCCATATTAATGGTAATTGATTTAAAGTAGCACCAAATAAATCGATACGCACACCACCAGTAACCTTAGTATATAAATCGTATTTCTTAGCGATTTCACCAAGTGCAATTAACTTATCTGGAGTAATTTCTCCACCAGGTATACGCGGCACCACAGAATATGTTCCGTTACGTTGAATATTTGCTAAAAACCTATCATTTGAATCTTGAATGGCATATTCTTTATTTGCCGTATCTGCGTTAATACTTGCCATTAACGATGCTACAAGCGGCTTGCATAGCTCACATCCATGTCCGCCATTTCCATGGTTATCTAAAACCTCATCAAAAGTGGCATATTCTTTTACTTGAATAATTTTATATAAATCTTGTCTACTTAAATCAAAATGCTCACAAACGCCTTCTTTAACTTCTATTCCTAAAGATTTTAGTGTGGCATTAGTTAAATCGGCTATCATAGGCTTACAACCACCACAACCTGTACCTGCTTTTGTACAACTCACAACACCTGCTATATCTGTAGCTTCTCCACTTTCAATAGCACCGCATATTTGTCCTTTAGTTACACTTTCACAAGAACATATTTGAGCTTCATCTGGTAAATCCATGACATCTCCAAAGGCAGCACCTCCATCTGAAGCTGGTAAAATTAATTGAGATGGATCTTCTGGAATCTTCATTCCGTTTAAGAAGATTTGATGTAACATACTATAGTCTGATGCATCACCTACCAAAATACCACCTAGTAAAGATTTGCCATCTAGACTAACATTTATTCTTTTATATAAGTGTTGTGTTTTATTTTCAAAGATTATAGAATGTCCTTTTGCAGCTGGCATAAAAGGCTCTCCAAAACTTGCTACATCTACACCAATTAATTTTAATTTGGTAGACATATCAATATCCGCAGGCATTAAAATCTCGGTATTTCCTATAATTTGTTCAACAGCAATATCAGCCATATCATAACCTGGAGCAACCAAACCATAAATCATTTGATTATATAAAGCAATTTCCCCTATGGCATAAATATTCTCATCGGAAGTATTCATTTTATTATCAACCACAATACCTCCACGAACTCCAATATCTAACCCACAACTTTTAGCAAGCTCATCTCTTGGACGAATACCCGCAGATACCACAAGCATATCAACATCCAACACATCATCCTCACCAAACTCCATTCCTGTGATACACGTATCTCCTAAAATTTGATTTGTAGCTTTACTTAAATGTATATTTAAACCTATAGATTCTAATTTTAATTGCAATACTTGACTACTTCTAGAATCTAATTGCCTTGGCATTAACTTAGGAGCAAACTCAACAATATGAGGTTCTAAACCCATATCCATCACTGCTTTTCCTGCCTCTAACCCTAAAAGACCTCCACCAAGAACTGCTGCTTTAGCATTTGGATTCTTTTCTTTAAGCTTAGCTGCATACGCTAGCATACCTTCTAAATCTTCAATGGTTCTGTAAACAAAAACACCTTCTTTTTCAACCCCTTTAATTGGTGGTACAAATGCTGAAGACCCCGTAGCAAGTACTAAATAATCATAAGAGAACTCGCGGTCTTTAGCTGTTGTTATAGTTTTGTTTTTTCTATCGATATCTGAAACACGTTCACCAACAATTAAATCAACATTATTTTCAGCATACCATTCGGCAGGAGCCATTTCTAAGGCTTTGGCATCTTGGTTTTCAAAAAACTCACTTAAATGAACTCGATCATAAGCTGGTCTTGGCTCTTCACCAAAAACTGTAACTTTGAAGTGCTTACTTTCTTCCTTGGCTACAAATTTTTCACAAAATTTATAACCAACCATTCCATTTCCAACGACTATAATGTTTTTCATAATTACGTATTTAAATACAAAACTAAGTATTTATACGTATTTCAAAGTTTCTTTACAGAAGAATTTTACGTAGAAACTCTATTATTATCAATTTCACAAATTGAAATATGAATAATTGTTGTTATAGGAAAATTACAGTGTTTGTTTTATTGAAATCTTAAATAGCCTCAACAGTAATCGCTACACTTTTTGAAGCTGGTGTTTTTGCCGTATGTGCAAAACTATCTAAAGGTACTAATACATTGGTTTCGGGAAAATACGTAGCACAACAATTTTTAGGAATATCATAACCCACAACTTTAAATTTATTTGCTTCACGAATAACTCCTTTAAATTCAGATTTTAAATTCACTACTTGGTGCTCAGAAAGCCCTCTGAGATTCATATCTTCTCGGTTCATAAAAATAATACGTCTTTCGTTAAAAACGCCGCGATACCTGTCGTTTAAACCATAAATTGTGGTATTAAATTGATCATGACTACGTATAGTCATCATAATTAATTCGCCTTCTTTAAGTTTCCATTCTGGAAGTTTATTTACTGAAAAATTAGCCTTCCCAGTTTTTGTTTTAAAACGCCTTTCTCTAGCACCGTTGGGTAAATAAAAACCAGCAGGTTGCTTTAATTTTTTATTATAATCTTGAAACCCATCAACAACATCTTCTATATCGTTACGTACCAAACTATAATCGTCTTGATAAGCCAACCAATCTATTTTAGTGCGGTCTTTTAAAGTCGCGTACGCAATACCACAAACTACAGCGACTTCGCTCAATAAACTATCTGAACACGGTTCTAAAATCCCTTTGGTTGAAGAAACTACTCCCATAGAGTTCTCTACACTTTGAGTTTGAACACCCGACTTTTGATAATCTTTCTCTGAACGTCCTAAACACGGAAAAATTAAAGCCTCTTTTCCAGTAACTAAATGCGAACGATTTAACTTTGTACTTACATGTACTGTTAAGTTACATTTTGCTATACCTGCAGCAGAATACTTAGTATCTGGAACTGCAGATATAAAGTTACCGCCTAATCCAAAGAACACTTTAACTTTATCGTCGTTCATGGATTTTATAGCATCGATAACCGAATATCCATGCTTTGTTGCAGGCTTGAAACCGTACTTTGCTTCTATTTTATCTAAAAAAGCTTGAGGCGCTGCTTCCCATATACCTACTGTTCTATCACCTTGCACATTAGAATGCCCTCTTACAGGACAGGTTCCTGCGCCTTCTTTACCTATACTTCCTTTTAATAGGAGTAGGTTAACTAGTTCTCGAATATTATCTACAGCATTTTCATGCTGTGTTAATCCCATTGCCCAACATACTATAATCTTCTTTTTATTAAGTACTAAATCGAAAACCTGATTGAAAATATCGTTTGAAATTCCTGATAATTCTAAACATTCCCCAAAATCATATGTTTTCAAATCTGCTATAAATTGATCATAACCATGCGAATGTTCTGCAATAAAATCTTTATCGAAAACATTACCATTTTGCTCCTCTTGTTCTAATAATTTAAGTAAAATTGCTTTTACAAAAGCAACATCGCCATTTATTGTAATGGGTACAAATACATCTGCTAACTTAGTTCCTCCTGTTAATAATTTAGCTGGACTTTGTGGATTAGTAAATTTTATAAGCCCTGCTTCCGGTAGCGGATTAATCGCAATTATTTTACCACCATTTTGTTTTGTTTTCTCAAGTGCAGTTAGCATTCTTGGATGGTTAGTTGCTGGGTTTTGACCAATAACCATGATTAATTCGGCTTTATATAAATCGTCTAATGTAACAGATCCTTTGCCTATGCCTAAAGTTTCAGATAATGCTGCTCCACTAGCCTCGTGACACATATTGGAGCAATCTGGTAAATTTGCTGTTCCGTATTCTCTAACAAATAATTGATATAAAAATGCAGCTTCATTAGTTGTTCTTCCCGAAGTATAAAATGCCGCTTCGTCAGGACTCTCTAAGGCGTTTAAATGTTTGCCTACTTTATTAAAAGCATCATTCCAAGAAATAGGTTGATAATGTGTAGCCTCTTTTGCTAAATACATAGGTTCTGCTAAACGCCCAGATTTTCCAATTTCGAAATCTGATAAATTTGATAAATAGTCAACAGAATGAATAGCAAAAAAATCGCGCCCAATAATTTTATTTTGCGCTTCTTCTGCCATAGCTTTTAAACCATTTTCGCAATATTCGCCTAAAGCAGAACGCTCGTCGTCTGGATCTGGCCATGCGCAACCAGGACAATCAAAACCGCCTTTCTGATTGATTTTTAGTGAAACTTTAAGCGCATCTGCAGGCTTCATATATTTATTAGCATGACTTACCGCTGCTTTCAATGCACCAAACCCCACACTATTTTTTGGTGGTTCTTGTATTTTTAAATTTGAAAATACTTCTGGTGTACTTGCTTTTTCTATAGGAGACTTACTCATGCTTACAATATATATATAGTACTAAAATAACATGAAATTAGTACAAAATTGGTCTGCAGTAAATATAATATTTGAATATCCGTAATTAGGCATAATTATAAAAAAGGCTTATTTTAGATAAAAAAATAAGGATGAATATTTTCAGTTTTACAGCCCATTTTGATGGTGAGGAGTCCTGTCGTAATCACTTTAAGGCAGAGCGAGATAAAAT
>CALKXS010000038.1 GCA_938003745.1 uncultured Algibacter sp. | reverse complement strand
CACGTTATACTTTGGAAGGAATGATAGAAATAGATGAAGGTTACTTTACTGTAGAAGCCTCTAAAATAGAGAAAAGCAAAGGGATTAGAGGTCGTGGAGCGACAGGGAAATCAAACGTAGCGATTATGGCTGAATCCACTGTTTTGGAAGATGTAAATACAGGAAAAATACAAAGGCAATGTGGATTCTTCAAAGTTTAGTGATAACATTGGTTTTCTTCATTAGAGAAATAAGTTAGAATTATTTATTTAATATACTGAAAATCAATATTTTGTGATTTTATCATATACTAAGGAGAAATCTACTACTTCTAAATATTTCATGCAGGCTGGACTTTCTGAATTTATTTATCAAGTTGTGGAAGATGTGATAACTAATGGAAATATAGAAGCTTTAAATCAGGTATACTTATTGTCGCACAGTAAATTCAATGAAAATGAAATAAGAAGAGATTTCTAGACGAATTTTTAATGAAGATAATTATGCTAATTGAAACTTTACAAATGCTAACTTCAATTTTACGAAATTCTTAAAATTTTCATTCTAAAATTAGTAATCTAATATTTCCATATATTTACGTAGTTTTTGTGTTTTTAAATTAAGTATTTATACTTAATTTTGATTTTGTGAACATTGTGTTTTTAAATTTTAAAAACTCTAAAATTATATTGAGATGAACGTAACCCAAGGTGCCAATAAAATACTATTTATAAATACTTTAGCTTTTACATTCTGCTTTGCAGCATGGTTGTTAAACGGGATATTGGTTACTTTTTTAGTAGATAATCAAGTGTTTGATTGGAGTGGAGTAGAAATTGGTTGGCTAATAGGTATTCCTGTATTAACAGGTGCTATTTTTAGATTACCAGCTGGGGTTTTAACAGATAAATTAGGTGGTAAGCCGGTTTTTACAAGCTTGTTATTAATATGTGCAATACCTATGTATTTGTTGTCTTATGCAAATAATTTTTGGTCTTTTGCACTATGTAGTTTAGGGTTTGGAATTGCTGGTGCAAGTTTTGCAGTTGGTATTGCTTTTTCTTCAATATGGTTTCCTAAAGATAAGCAAGGTGTTGCTTTGGGGATATTTGGGGCTGGTAATGCTGGTGCTGCAATAACAACATTAGTAGGACCTAAACTTTTAGATTTTTTAACAGATGATAAAACCAATTTAAATGGCTGGAGAGAAATGCCAAAAATATATGCAGCATTTTTAGTTGTCATGGCGATTGCATTCTTTTTTACAACTAAGAATAAAAAACCAGCATCAAGTACAAAGAGTTTAACGGCAATTATGCAGCCTCTTAAGAGTATAAGAGTTTGGAGATTTGGTTTATATTACTTTTTAGTATTTGGTTGTTTTGTTGCTTTTGCAGGGTGGTTAGTGCCTTATTATACAAATGTGTATGCTCTAGATTTAGCAACAGCAGGATTATTAGCATCTTGTTTTAGTTTGCCCTCTGGGATAATTAGAGCTTTTGGAGGTTGGTTGTCTGATAAAATAGGAGCAAGAAAAGTAATGTACTGGGTATTAGGTTCGTCTTTAGTTTTTAGTGCAGCATTAATTGTACCTAAAATGGATGTTTATTCTGCAGGAAAAGGCATTATGGCAAAATCATCTGGAGTAATTACAGATGTAACAGATACATACGTAGAATTAGAAGGTGTAAAATATGTTATAAAAGGTAAGACTGATAAATTGGCAAATGTAAATGACGAATTTCATGTATTGCCAGTAAAAGAATCATGGCAAAAAGCGATAATAAAAAAAGGAGATGTTGTTAAAAAGAAGCAATTAATTGTTGAAGGTAAAACACATATATTTTTTCAAGCGAACTTATGGATATTTGCCATTATAGCAATTATTATGGGATCTATTTGGGGTATTGGAAAAGCTGCAGTTTATAAACATATTCCAGATTATTTCCCTGAAGAAGTTGGTGTTGTAGGCGGTATGGTTGGTGTACTTGGAGGATTAGGAGGTTTCTTTTGTCCTATCATTTTTGGTTACCTTTTAGAAGGTACAGGGTTGTGGTCTAGTTGTTGGATACTAATGCTAGTATTGGCTGCGATATGTTTAATTTGGATGCATAGAGTTGTGCAAAAAATGGCTGATAAGGCTACGCCTCAATTAATAAATAAGTTTGAAGAAAATATAGATTGAGTTTAATTAAAGTTTGTGGTAAAAATTTAATGATTTAATTTTAGCCAGCGAAGTTAACTTCGTTGGTTTTTTCTATTAATAGGTGTTGTGTGATGTTTTAAATCAAGACTTTTATATGAGTTTTTTTTACCAAATCCTTAAAATGAGTATTCTATAATTATCAATCTAATATTTCTTACTAATTACTTATTTTAGATGATTTAAAATTAAGTAATTATACTTAATTTTACAATATTGGATATTATAAATTATAATGTATAATATAAAATACTGATCTAAATGATTAAAAACGAAGTAAAAACAACGTGTTCATATTGTGGTGTAGGCTGCGGAATTATTGTTAAAAAAGATGCCAATAACAAGGTTTTAGTTGAAGGTGATAAAGATCATCCAGTAAACAAAGGAATGCTTTGTTCTAAAGGGATGAATTTACATTACGTAGTTAATGATATTTCTGATAGAATTTTATACCCAGAAATGCGATGGAGTAGGTCGCATCCTCGTGAGCGTGTAAGTTGGGATGATGCATTAGATAGAGCTGCAAGTGTTTTTAAATCGATAATTAAAAAGTACGGGCCAGATAGTGTTGGCTTTTATGTGTCCGGACAGAGTCTTACCGAAGAATATTATATAGCAAACAAACTTACTAAAGGTTTTTTAGGGACGAATAATATTGATACAAACTCACGTTTGTGTATGAGTTCTGCTGTTGTAGGTTATAAGAAAGCTTTTGGAGAAGATAGTGTGCCTGTGTCTTATGAAGACATAGAATTAGCAGATACTTTTCTTATTACTGGAGCAAATCCAGCATGGTGTCACCCTATATTATTTAGACGTATTGAAAAGCGTAAAGAAGAAAATCCTGAAGTACAGATTATTGTTATCGATCCGCGAAAAACAGATTCAGCTAATTTCGCAGATTTACATTTGCAATTACTTCCTGGTACCGATGTAATTTTATATAATGTTATTAGTAGATGCTTGTTTGAACGCGGATTGATAGACGAAGAATTTATAAATAATCATACCGAAGGATTTTCAGATTATAAAGAATTAATTTTTAAAACTTCAGTGAAGAAAGCATCAAAATTATGTGGTGTTGAAGAGAAGAATATTAAAAAAGCAGCAGATATTATAGGGCTTTCAAAAGGCTTTATAAGTATGTGGGCTATGGGGCTTAACCAAAGTGTAGTGGGTACAGATAAAAATGTATCGCTTTTAAACTTATCCTTAATTACAGGGCAAGTTGGAAAACCAGGAGCGGGACCTTTTTCATTAACAGGTCAGCCAAATGCTATGGGTGGTCGTGAAGTAGGAGGAATGGCTAATTTATTGGCGGTTCATAAAGATTTAGGAAATGAAGAGCATCGTCGAGAAGTTGCTGAATTTTGGGGTGTTGATAAGATTAATCCAAAACCAGGATTAACAGCTACCGAAATGTTTGATGCGCTTGAAAGCGGAAAAATGAAAGCGGTTTGGATTGCTTGTACCAATCCGTTGGTGAGTATGCCAAATTCAAACCGTATAGAAAAAGCCATGAAAAACGCCAAGTTTGTTGTGCTTCAAGATATATCTCATAAAGCAGATACTGTCGCTTTTGCGGATTTAGTGCTGCCAGCAGCCGGATGGTTAGAGAAAGAGGGGACGATGACGAATTCTGAGCGACGAATTTCATATTTGCCAAAAGAAGTTGATGCACCAGGTGAAGCAAGATCAGATGTTGAAATATTTTGTGATTTCGCACAGCGTATGGGTTTTAGAGGCTTTAATTTTAATAGCGCGAGTGAGATTTATGATGAGTATGCATCAATGACTAAAGGAACAAATATTGATGTGTCCTTTTTAAATTATGATAGATTAAAGAACGAGGGAACGTTTCAATGGCCGGTTCCAGAATACAGACACCAAGGAACGCCAAGACTTTTTGAAGATAAAAGGTTTTATACACCATCGGAAAAGGCACAATTTAATTTACCTACGCATATAGAAAATACCTCGGTAATGCCAAATGAAGATTTTCCTTTGATATTAACTACAGGTCGTGTTAGAGACCAGTGGCATACTATGACCAAAACAGGTAAGGTGTCACGTTTAAAAACACATTACCCAACACCGGTTTTAGAAATTAATCCTGTTGATGCTTATTTGTGTAAAATTAAAGAAGGTGATATTGCTGAAATAAAAGGAGAAAACGGTGTAGTAAGAGTTCGTGCAAATATTACAGATAACATTAAAAAAGGCGTTGTGTTTTTGCCAATGCATTGGGGGAAACAGCTTCAAAGCAATTTAAATAGAACTAATAATTTAACCAATACGCATGTAGACCCTGTTTCTAAAGAACCAGATTTTAAATTTACAAGGGTATCAGTTTCAAAATATAAAAAGCCTGTCGATAAAATTATTATTGTTGGTGCAGGGGCAGCATCGTTTCGATTTATTCAAAATTATAGAGAATACAATGAGGTTGATGAAATTCATGTGTTTTCAAAAGAACCAAACCTGTTTTATAACAGAGTATTGTTGCCAGAATATGTTACCGAAGAATTAACTTGGGAGCAACTTCTTAAAATTAAAGAACTAGAATTAAGTAAGTTAAATATTCATTTACATCCAGAAACTCAAATTTCTAAATTAGATAAAGAAAATAAAGTTGTTACAGATAGTAATGGAGAAGAACATACATTTGATAAACTAATTTTAGCAACGGGAAGTAGAGCTTTTATACCAAAAGATGTTCAAATAGATTTGCCAGGGCGTTTTACAATGCGAAATAAACAGGATGCAGATAGTTTTAAAAATTATTTGGATGCTACAGGCTTGCCTCCAGAAGAGCAACACGTTGTTATTGTTGGTGGAGGGTTATTAGGATTGGAATTAGCAGCTGCGATGAAACATAAGAATGCTAAAATCACTATTATCCAACGTGCATCACGTTTAATGGAGCGTCAGTTAGATAAAATTTCAAGTAAGTTATTAGCATTAGATGTGCAGGAACGTGGAATTCAAATTTATTTTGATAACGAAGTAAGTACGGTGTTCGATGATGAAGATACAGGAGAATTAAACATCACATTAAAAAGTGGAAAATTTATAACTACAAATGCAATTGTGTATGCTATAGGTACAATTCCTAATATTGAAATAGCTAGAACTAATGGTTTAGATTGTAGTAGAGGTGTAAAAGTAAATCAACATTTACAAACGTCTCACCCAGATATTTTTGCGATTGGAGAAATTGCAGAATTTAAAAATCAGTTATTCGGAATTACATCTGCAGCAGAGGAGCAAGCTAATATTTTGGCAAACTTTATAGCAGGAGATATTAGTTGTGCATACAGCGGATCTGTTTTAATGAATATTTTAAAATTCAATGATTTAAACCTGTGTAGTATAGGTGAAATAAATGTTCCTGATAACGATGATAGTTATGAGGAAATTATTTTTACAGATATGAAAAAGCGTTATTACAAAAAATGTATCGTAAAAGATGATTTGTTGGTCGGTGCGGTTTTAATGGGCGATAAAAATGAGTTTGCCGAATTTAAAGGCATGATTGAGAGTAAGATTGAGATGGCTGATAAGCGAAACAGTTTACTTCGCGGCGCTTCAAATACAGAACCTGTTTTAGGTAAGTTAGTTTGTTCATGTAGTCAAGTGGGAGAAGATAATTTAGAAGATGCCATAGCAAAAGGTTGTACCGATTTTACAGAGTTGTGTAATAAAACGGGAGCAGGTTTAGGATGCGGAAGTTGTAAAACAGAAGTTAGAGAAATACTTCATAATTCAAAAGTACTAGCGTAATGATAGAACCATATAGATTAGCAATAAATGGAGGTGTATTATCTCCTGGAGAATTAAAATATATTTGTGAAGCAGCAGAGGCTTTAGGATTAGATGCTATATCGTTTGGTTCGCGTCAAGATATTATTTTTCCTGAGGAAATAGATGAAAATAAGTTTGATCAGTTTGATAAAATTCAATTTATTAAACCAAAGAGGGATGGCGTTGAAAACATAGCGTCATCATACGTTTCTGCTGAGATTTTAGCAAGTACATCATGGTTAACAAGTGATAAGTATTTATATATCATTGAGCAGTTTAAGTATAAGCCTAAGTTAAGGGTTAATATAACAGATCCTAAACAACGTTTAGTGCCTTTATATACCGGTAATGTGAACTTTGTAGCTTCTGAGCATGAAGACTATTGGTATTTGTTTGTTAGATTACCAGATTGGGAAAAAACACAAATGTACCCTGCACTTATTTATAGCTGGGATATGGATAAAATTGAATTAGCTATAGAGAATATATTACAAGAAGAACCAGAAACTATTGAAACTGTTTTTGATTTGGTTAGTGATGGAGTAGATACTAATAATAGAACCGTAGATAAAGCATTAGAGGTTCCTTTTTACCCGTTTCCTTATTATGAAGGAATGAATCGCATTGGTACAGATAGGTATTGGTTGGGTCTCTATTGGAGAAATAATAGATATGATATTCCTTTCTTAAAAGCGATGTGCGAGTTGTGTTCAGAAAATAAAATAGGTAAAATTTCGATTACACCATGGAAGTCTTTTATAGTAAAAGGTATCCCGCTGCATTCAAAATTAAAATGGGAAAAGTTTCTAGGCAAGTTTGGTATAAATGTGCGTCATTCTATGTTGGAGATGAATTGGCATTTACCGGTTAATGATAAAGAAGCTTTAAGTTTAAAGAAATATTTAGTTACTAATTTTGACCAAAATGATATTAGTACATATGGTTTAACTTTTGGAATTACCAGTTTTGAGAGCGATACTCATAATTTTACTTCTATCGTAATAGAGAAGAATAAACAACCAGAAGTAGTTAGTGGTTTTAAAATTAGAGATACATACAATTTATTATATGCAAAAGATTTTGACCCAAACACGCGTCAATATATAATGCACGTGCAAGATGTCGATAAGGTTGAACTTTCTGGACTATTAATGGAGCTTAGTCAGTTGTATTTTGAACAATTGGGAACAGAGAAAGATAGTGAAATATCTATTAACGAGGTTAAAGAGCATTCTGTAGTAGAAGTCTATCAATGTACAGAATGTTTAACTGTTTATAATGAAGTTTATGGTGATTTAACTCAGAGTATAGAAGAGAATACACCATTTGATAGCCTTCCAAATACCTATGAATGCTCACTTTGTGAAGCTCCGAAAGATAGTTTTAAAAAGAAAACTTTAATAAAAAAAGGCTAAATATTAGCTTTGGTTTTTGAGTTTTACGTAAGCTTTTACTTTTCCATTCCTGCCAATAATTGATAGTTCTTATCAGTTTATTTATATCTATAATTGTGGTGAGCAGCTTTAAAATGTCATTCGTCGATACTTTTAGTGTTTTCATCTACGTACTTTTGAGGTTTGTCGAAGATGTAATTTTGATTCATGTTTATTAGATTATCTTAACAAAGTTAAACCCAACCTAAAATTTAATTATGATGAGAGTTCTAAATGTATTATTGATTGAAGATGATATGATTGAAGTGATGAAATTGAATAGAACAATTTCGTCACTTGATTTAAAACATAAAATTATAGAGACAAACAACGGAGAGGAAGCTTTACAGTTTTTACAAAAAAAAGAAGAGTTACCAGATATTATTTTATTAGACCTAAATATGCCGAGAATTAATGGTATTGAATTTTTAAGTATTCTTAAAAAAGATGAAGTTTTAAGGTATATACCCACAGTAATATTAACAACTTCAAATAATCAAAAAGATTTATTGGAGTGTTATAAAATAGGAATAGCGGGATATGTTTTAAAACCATTAAAGTACGAAGATTACGTTTTAAAAATTGAGAAGGTTCTTGAGTATTGGAGTATTAATGAGTTAAAATTAGTATAAATGAAAGGTATAGTGTTTACTGAATTTTTAGAATTAGTTGAGGATAAGTTTGGTTTAGAAATGGTTGATAAGATTATTACCGAATCTAATTTAGAATCTGAAGGAGCCTATACAACGGTGGGTACTTATAAATTTTCAGAAATGCTTCAATTATTAGAACATTTAAGTACTAATACAGGAATAGCTATTGATGATATGTTGTTAGTTTATGCTGAACATTTTTTTAGTGTATTAGAAGATAATTATCCTGGTCTTTTAGCTACTTATAAAGATCCTATTGAAATGTTATCTTCAATAGAAGATCATATTCATGTTGAAGTTCGAAAAATTTATCCTGATGCAGAATTACCAACTTTTGAGGTTATAAAAAAAACTAGGACTTCATTAACAATGATTTATAAGTCTAGTAGAGCTATGCATCATTTTGGTTTAGGTTTAATGAATAAAACTTTCGAATATTTTAATTCAACAGCAACAATTGTTTTAGAAAAATTGAAAGAAGATGGTACTGAGGTTAAGTTTTTAATTAATAAAAATTAATGAGCCAAAATCAACTAGAACTACTACAACGTTCTCTCAAAAGAGAAAAAGCAGCAAGAAAAGCGGCTGAAAAAATTCTGGAAAATAAATCTGCAGAGTTATACGAAGCTAATCGTAAACTAGAAAAGTCACATACAGAGCTAGAGGCTTTACTAGGCAAAACAGATTCCCAATTACAAGGTGTTTTTGAAAACATTGTAGATGCGTATGTTATTATGGATCTATCTGGTTATATACTAAAAATGAATGATGCAGCAATATCTCTATTAGGTTTCATTGATTCTAAGGAAGATTATAACCTCATTGAAATGGTTGCTTTAAATGAAAAATACAGAGTTGCAGATTCTTTTAAAGAGCTTTTGAAAACTGGAGCGATAACAGATTTTCAGGTAAATATTATTACTAAAAAAAATGAAGAAAAACTAGTGCATATAAATGCTAGTATAATTTATGATCAAGGTATTCCAGTTGCTGCGCAAGGGATAGTTAGAGATATTACAGAAGCTAAAAAGGCAGAAGATTTATTAATAGAGTCCGAGAATAGATTATCTACACTCATAATGAACTTAGAGAGCGGTATTTTATTGGTAGATGAAAACAGGAAAATTGTTTTGTCAAACAATAAATTTTGTGAAATTTTTAAGATAAATGAAGCTCCAAATAAAATTATAGGTAAGGGATGTACCACGGTAATTGATAACAATAAAAATTTATTTGTTAATCAAGAAGGCTTTATTAGCAGAATTGATGAAATAAATAAATATAAAAAAGATATTATAGGAGAAGAACTATTAATGGTTGATGGTAAAATTATAGAGCGCGATTATATTCCTGTTTTTGAAAAAGATAATTATAAAGGGCATCTTTGGACTTATAAGGATGTAACTCTTAAAAGAAAATATGAAAAGAGTATAGAAGCGCAAAGACAAAAATATAGAAATATAATTGCTAACATGCATTTAGGATTAGTTGAGGTAGATTCTAAGGGAGTAATCTTAATGGTAAATCAAAGTTTTTTAGAAATTTCTGGATATTTAGAAGAAGAACTTGTTGGGAAAAAGAGTGGTGAATTATTTCCTGTTAAAGAAGGAGTTGAAATTTTCGAAAAAGAAAGTAATAGATGCCTTAATGGAGAATCAAGTTCGTATGAAGTTAAAGTTAAAAATAAAGTAGGAGAAATTAGATATTGGTTAATAAGTGGAGGTCCTAATTACAACTTAAACGGAGAAATTATTGGTTCTATTGGAGTACATTGGGATATTACAGATATAAAAAATCTTGAATTGCAAAAAGAGAAGTTGCTTATTCAGTTAGGTAAGAGTAATGATGAGTTGGAAGAATATGCTCATGTCGTTTCCCATGATTTAAAGTCGCCTTTAAGAAGCATCAATGCTTTAGTTACTTGGTTAAAAGAAGATAATAAGGGTAAGTTGGATAGAACTAGTATTCAAAATATTGAGCATATAGAAAATACTTTAGAAAAGATGGATCAACTTATTTCTGATGTTTTAACTTATTCAAGTATAGGAAATGAATCTGGAGAAAAAACAAGTGTTGATTTAGAAGACGTCATAACTGGTTTGGTGCAAATAATGTATAAACCAGAACATATAAAAATAGAAATAAATAACAAATTACCTGTTGTTGTTGGTTACAAAACTAAACTACAACAACTGTTTCAGAATTTAATAAGTAATGCTATAAAATTTATAGACAAGGATAATGGAATTGTAAAAGTTGATGTTTTAGAACAGTCAGATTACTATAAGTTTTCAATTAAAGATAATGGTATTGGGATAGAGCCTAAGCATCATAATAAGATATTTAAGGTTTTTCACGCTTTAAATAAAAGAAAGGACTCTACAGGTATTGGATTGTCAATAGTTAAGAAGATTGTTGATTTACATGGAGGAGAGATTTGGTTAGAAAGTGAGGTAAATGTAGGTACTATATTCTTTTTTACAATTAAAAAGTAAGTGTTATGAAGACTGTTCAATTAAGAAAATATAAAAATAGTGATTGGGAATATTTATCGCCTAAAATAGAATTAGAATCTCCTCTAGTATTGGTTTTTGGGAATAGATATGATTTAGAAGATGAGAGTGTGTATAAAAGCATAAAAAAGCTTTTTAAAAAAGCGCATATTGTATTTGGTTCTACAAGTGGTAATATAACCGCTAACTTGGTGGAAGATGATTGCATTACAATTACTGCTATAGAATTTGAAAAAAGTAAATTTGAAATAGAAACAATAAATTTATCTGAAACAGATTCAAATAGTTATGATGCTGGTGTTGAGCTTGTTAATAATTTATCCCATGATGATTTAAAGTATATTATGGTGATATCTGATGGTAGTTTTGTTAATGGTAGTGAATTAGCCAGAGGAATGAATTTTGCAGCTAAAAATGAGGTGCTAATAACTGGTGGCTTGGTGGCAGATGGAGATAGATTTGAAAGAACAATAGTATCATATAATGAAAACCCTAAAGATGGAGAAATAGTTGCCATAGGGTTTTATGGAGAGTCATTTGAGGCAACATCTTCAGTTCACGGAGGGTGGAAACCTTTTGGCCCAGAGCGTATTGTGACAAAATCAAAAGCAAATATTTTATATGAGCTAGATAATAAACCAGCTTTAGATTTGTATAAACGGTATTTAGGGGATAAATCAGCTCAATTGCCTTCTGCAGCTTTATTGTTTCCGTTAGGTGTGAAATCTGATGATGATGCACAACCTTATGTAAGGACAGTATTAAATATTAATGAGGAATATAATGCAATGATTTTTGCTGGAGATATACCAGTGAATTCTAAAGTGCAACTTATGATGACCAATGTTGATCGTTTAGTTAGGTCTTCTGAGTTCGCTGTAAAACAAGCATTGGAATATAAAAAAGATAAGCCGCAATTAGCTATTATGGTTAGTTGTATTGGTAGAAAGCTTATATTAGATCAACGTACTATTGAAGAAGTGCAAGAGGCTAAAGGGGTTCTTGGTAACGAAATTACAGTATCTGGATTTTATTCGTATGGAGAAATAGCTCCTTTTGAAGGAGAAAACATGTGTCAATTGCATAATCAAACAATGGCGGTAACGTTAATAAGTGAATAATGAATTCATTACTAAAGCATCAGGTAAGTAAATATTTGAGCAATAAAAACGTGTCAAATGAAGATTTAGTGGCATTTATTGATGCTGTAAATAGATCTTATGAGAATTTTGATGATCAGTATTTGATGCAACAAAGAGCAATGTCTATTAGCTCAGAAGAGTTATCTGAAGCAAATACAAGGTTAAGGCAAGAAACGTTAATACAAAGTAATCTAATAGATAAACTTAATAATGTTATTGAAACTTTAAAGTTTCATGGCTTACCAGGAGAAGAAAAGAGAGATACATTAAATTTAGATGGCTTAAAACTGGCAGAATTTATTGATAAACAAACAAAGGATATCATTGATATGAATGAGCAACGGGAGAAGCTTTTGAATACGTTAGAGGTTCAGAATCAGGAGTTAAGTGATTATGCATACTTGGTATCTCATGATTTGAAATCACCTTTAAGAAGTATTGATGCGCTAACAACTTGGTTAAATCAGGAAATAGAAGAGAGCGAGTCAGAAACAGGTAATAAATCTGAAAATTTGAAACTAATTAGAGCCAACGTTGAAAAAATGGATAATTTGATTAGCGGTATTTTAAATTATTCAACAATAAATAAAAATAAATCACAAATTTGTGATTTAAGTATCAATACAATACTTAACGAAGTATTATTGTCGTTTTCAATTCCAGATCATGTAACCGTTAATGTATCCAAAAATTTACCTATTATAAACGGTGATAAATTTAGGCTCAAGCAATTGTTTGAAAACTTAATAGATAATGCAATAAAGTACATTGATAAAGAAAAAGGAATTATTGATATTGGTTTTACAGAACAATCAGGTTACTGGCAGTTTTATATTAAGGATAATGGTAAAGGTATAGAGGCTCCATATTTTGAAAAAGTTTTTAAGCCTTTTCAAAAGTTAGAAAATAACCATAATGCCACAGGCATCGGGCTATCAATTTGTAAAAAAATTGTAAGTGCATACGATGGGAAAATATGGCTGGAATCTCAACTAGGAAAAGGGTCAATATTTTACTTCACTTTAAAGAAATAATTATGGAGAAACCTAATTTGTTATATATAGAAAGCATGTCAAGGGGAGATGATGCGTTTACACAAAAAATTTTGGATGTAGTAAAAAAGGAGTTCCCCCAAGAATTAGAAATTTATAAAAATAATTATAAGGAAGGGAATTACATAACTGCATCAGAAAATGTACATAAGATTAAGCATAAAATTAGTTTATTGGGATTAGAGAAAAGTTATGAGGTAGCTACTTGTTATGAGAATAATTTAAAAGAAAACATTACAGATTTTCATGATGATTTCGAAGAAATTATGCAGATGATATCTGATTATTTATTAACGTTTTAAAATAAAATATTATGAATTGTATAATTATTGATGATGAAATGACTGCAAGAGCTATCATTAATGGATTATGTGCTCAAGTAAAAAATTTAAATGTTGTAGCAGAGTTTTCTAATGCAATTCAGGCTATTAAGTATTTAAATCAAAATGATGTAGATTTAATTTTTTTAGATATATATATGCCAGATTTTACAGGCTTTGATTTTATACAAACTATTAAAAATCCTCCCAAGGTTATTTTAACAACAAGTGATGATCAGTCTGCTATTGAAGCTTTTGAATATGACTGCATTGTAGATTATTTAGTTAAACCATTGTCTATTCAGCGGTTTGAGAAATCTGTAAAGAAAGCAGAAAGTAGTATTTTTAGAACAATAGAGGAAAAACCAAAAACACTACGAAATAAAATTGAGGGAACTAATACGGTTAATGATCTATATATAAATATAGAAAGGCGTTTAATAAAAATTAACATTCCTAGTATTTATTTGGTTGAGGCTAAAGGAGATTATATTAATGTAAAAACAGAAACAGAGAATTATAGAGTGCACTCAACATTAAAGAAAATAGAAGAGAAGCTTCCTGAGAATTTATTTTTAAAAATTCATCGTTCTTTTGTTATTAATGTGAAAAAAATTATAGATATAGAAGATAATACTGTTTTAATAAAAAAGGAAGTCATCCCTATTAGTAGGTCTAATAGACCTGAACTTATGAAGCGTTTAAATTTATTGTAAATAACGTTTAACAAAAGCAACTTTCATTTCGTCTACACTAAGTTGTAATTCATCTAAAAATAGAATAAAATATCAATTTTGATTTTAATCTTTGTATAAGAGACTAAATTAAATATTAAGCTTATGAATGTTGAAATTAAAGAACGTAATCAAGTTTTATTTGTTAAAGGAATAATTAATGCTTCAACTGTAGTCTATTTTCAAAAGACTTTACAGTCATTTATAAATAAAAGAAAGTTGTTAGTATTAGATCTTGATCAAGTAACTAAAATTGATACCAACGGACTTTTAGCATTATATAAGTTTTATAAAAATAGCTCTATTTACAATATGGAGTTTAAAATAGTTGGAAAGCATTGTAATGAAATTTATAATGAACTTGATTATTGTTACGGAGTGTAATAGTGTAAATCTCTCGTTCACCTTTTTGTATATAAAAGTTATACATCAAAATTTTTTAGAATTTTATTTTTAAAAGTAAAATTTTATTTCTCATTTTTCTTTGCATGTGCTTTTGTATCTAATTTAATATTTGGGTATGTATTTTTTATTGAGCACTCTATAATACCTGTTGAAAATTAATAGTTTTTTATCTATTCGTGTATTTTATCGATTAATAATCACGTTACAGCGATATTTTTATTGAGAATTTTATTATGTTTGATGGTTAGTAATAATAATCGTACTAGTTAAATCTTTCTAAAATAGGATGTTTTAGTCATATAGTTTTATATTCTGAAAAATATAGTCATCTCTCTCTTAATAAATTTTTTAGATTTAATTAATCCCAATAAAATTTAAAATTATGAGAATTACAATTGTAGGAAGCGGATATGTTGCACTTGTTGCCGGAGCTTGTTTTTCCGAGGTAGGTATTGATGTTGTGTGTGTTGATGTAGACCACAATAAAATTGGCAATCTAAATAAAGGTATCATTCCTATTTATAAACGAGGATTGGAAGAGATGATTACTCGCAACATGAAAAAGAATCGCCTAAAGTTTACTATAAATATTTCTGAACCTATAAAAGAGTCTGAAGTAGTTTTCATTTCTGTTGGAACACCATCTGATGAAGATGGTAGTGCAGATTTAAAATACGTATTAGCTGTGGCTCGTGATTGTGGAAAGCACATGGATGATTATACTCTTGTGGTAACTAAAAGTGCAGTGCCAGTAGGAACATCATCAAAAGTTAAAACCGCTATACAAGTAGAGTTAAATAAAAGAAAAGTATATATAGATTTTGATGTAGCTTCAAATCTAGAATTTCTTAAAGAAGGAGCAGCAATTGATGATTTCTTAAAACCTGATAGAATTGTATTTGCAATAGAAAGTTCTCGAGCTGAAGAATTATTAAGAAGTTTATACAAGCCATTTGTGCGTGAAGCACCTTCATTAGAAATAGTAGCAAAACTTTTAGAAGCTGGAGCAAGGGTTAATGGTTATAATCCTGTTGCTACAGAAGAAATTAAACATTATTTTGAAAATACAATAACTTACTTTGAAGACCAATATGAAGCTTTAATAAATTCTGATTGTTTAGCAGTATTAACAGAGTGGTCAGAATTTAGAATACCTAATTATAATTTAGTTGATAAGTTATCAAATAGATCAGTTATTCTTGATAGTAGAAATATTTATGATAGATTAGAAATGAAAGATAAAGGCTTTAAGTATTTTTGTATTGGAGTTGATACATCCAATGATGTTTTAAAACCATTATTAAGTTCTGCAAGTTAAATTAATTGATTAAAAAATATGATACGTAAAAAAGTTCTTGTTACTGGAGGTGCTGGTTTTGTTGGGTCACACTTATGCGAACGTTTACTAAACGAAGGAAATGAAGTATACTGTTTAGATAATTTCTTCACAGGCCAAAAGCAAAATGTTGTGCATTTACTTGATAATCCTTATTTTGAATTAATTCGTCATGATGTAACTACTCCGTTTTTTATAGAAGCTGATGAAATATATAATTTAGCATGTCCTGCTTCACCAGTTCATTATCAATACAATCCAATAAAGACAATGAAGACTTCTGTTATGGGAGCTATTAATATGTTGGGGTTGGCAAAACGAATTCATGCAAAAATATTGCAAGCTTCTACAAGTGAAGTTTATGGGAACCCTTTAGTACACCCTCAAAAAGAGGAATACTGGGGAAATGTTAATCCTATTGGAGAGCGTTCTTGTTATGATGAGGGTAAAAGAGCTGCCGAAACTTTATTTGTAGATTATCATAAAGAAAATAAAGTTGATGTTAAGATTATAAGAATCTTTAATACTTACGGACCTAGAATGCACCCAGATGATGGAAGAGTTGTTTCAAACTTTATTGTTCAAGCATTACAAAATCAAGATATAACAGTTTATGGAAAAGGCGATCAAACACGTAGTTTTCAGTTTGTTGATGATTTGGTTGAAGCTATGATAAGAATGATGGGAAGTCGCGATGGGTTTATTGGTCCTGTAAACACTGGAAACCCACATGAGTTTACAATACTCCAGTTGGCACAAAAAGTTATCGAATTAACAGGTTCTAAATCTAAAATTATATATAAAGATTTACCATCTGATGATCCAATGATGCGTAAACCAGATATTACTCTTGCTAAAAAAGAGTTAGACTGGTCTCCAAAAATAGAACTTGAAGAAGGGTTATTGAGAACTATTGAGTTTTTCAAGAGCACAATTTGATTTCTTAAAAATTTAAAATACAAGCTATATGGAAATATAGCTGACTAAAAGAATATTTGGTCTCTCACTAATTTAATCTTTTCTATTATTTGTTATTTAGTAGTCCCACGCTATAAAGTAATAGAAAATAAGTTTTACATTCTTAACAAATCAAGATTATGAAGAAAAAAATTTTAGTAGTAGATGACGAAATTAGTATCTGCTTATTACTCGAAAACTTTCTATCTCAAAGTTATAATGTCGTTTCAATCAATAATGGCTTTGAAGCCTTATTATGGTTAGAAGACAATATTCCAGACCTTATAATAAGTGATATTCAAATGGCACAAATGGATGGTTATGAGTTTTTAACCAAACTTCGTAAAAGAGGTTTTACAAAGCATACACCATTTATAATGCTTTCTGGAAGGTCTGAAAGTAAGGAACGTATCAAGTGTTATAGACTTGGAGCGCAAGATTATTTGACAAAACCATTTAATCCTGAAGAACTTGAAGAATTAGTTAAGAAGAATATTTTTCCAATTCACTATGCAGTGGGTTGGTAATTATTCGAAATTTAATAACTAAAGAACTTAACAAGATGGCACCAAATCTGAACATATTATACATAGGTAATACGCCCGAATATTTTGAAGTAGTAAAGGAAGATGAAAATGTTTCTTTGATTGTTTTAGAGAATAGTATTAAAGCAATAAAGTATTTAAATTCCAATAAGAAATTAGATGCAATAATTTGTGAATATAATCTTCCGGGAAATAATGGATTGTATCTTTTTGATATGATCAAGAAGGAAATTGACGATAAGTATATTCCCTTTATTCTTTTGTCTAAGGAATTTAGTAATGATTTATATAAAATTTCATTTAAAAAGGAAGTAAATGATTATTACTCTACAGCAGTTTCTAAGCCTGAAGATATAATTAGTAGAATATTGTTTTTATGTGAGAATAAATCAAACTTAAAAGTAGCAAAATCTTTAGAAGCAAATGAGGAGGAATATCATATGCCACTATCTAAACGAATTTTTGATATTTTTGTAGCATCTTCAGTTCTTTTAGTAGCATCACCTTTTTTATTACTTATAATATTAGCGATTAGATTAGAGTCTAAAGGTAAAGTCTATTATATTTCAAAACGAGTGGGTAGAAAAACTTTTGACTTTTATAAACTACGTTCTATGAGAACAGGGTCAGATGAATTACTTAAAAAATTAGCAAAAGAAAAAAATCAATATCAAACAGAACAAAAAACAACAGAAAGTTCTTTAGATAAGCCATGTCCAGAGTGTAGTAAATTAGCAGAAGGAGAAACTTGTTCTCCAACTATGTATATTGAAAATCGTCAAATTTGTGATTTTTGGTATAGCCATTATAAAGACGAAGAAGCTAGAAATAATTCAACTTTTGTGAAAATAGTTGATGATCCTAGAGTTACTAAGGTTGGTAAGTTTATAAGAAATACTAGTATTGATGAATTGCCACAACTTATAAATGTTCTTAAAGGCGATATGTCTATAGTTGGTAATAGACCCTTGCCTGTTTATGAAGCAGAATTACTTACAGGTGATGATTTATCAAAAAGATTCTTAGCCCCACCAGGTATTACTGGTTTATGGCAAGTAGAACTTAGAGGTAATGGAGGTGAAATGTCTGAAGAAGAAAGGGTACGCTTGGATAATGAATATGCAGACCAATTTACAGGAGGACGTTTTTCATTTTGGTATGACATAAAATTGATTTTACGTACTATTCCAGCTCTCTTGCAAAAGGATTCTGTTTAAAAAATAAATGAACCTCAAATAAATGAAACTCTTAATAAAACTAGTCTTGATCTTATTCTTAAATGTATATTGTTTTAGTTCTGTATTTGGACAAACAAATACAATAGAAGGTAAGTCTTATAATAAAACAAGTGTTGGTATTCCTCCTCTAGTAGTAGTCATGGACTCTGTTTTAAAACGTAATGCAATGCTACGTTTTAGGAGGAAACATATAGGGGTGAAATCTTCTACACTAAAGTCTGAACGTATCTATTGGTCAAGAAATATGGGGATACAGGCAGATACTAGATACGGTAATCTTAATAGTTTTTCAACAAATGAAGATGGTCAAATAGCCTCAGCTCTTTCAACAACATCAAAGCAATTTAATTATAGTGTGGGGTTTTATTTTAAGTTTCCTCTTTTTGATTTATTAAATAGAAAACATCAAATAGAATTAGCAAAATTAGAGGTTGAAGAAGCAGAAAGTATGCTTCAATTTCAAGAAGATGAAATACGTCAAACCGTAATAAGATTATATCATGATTTAGTTTTAAAACAAAGGTTATTAAAAATTAAATCTCAAAATTTTGGAAATGGTAGAGTTAATATGGAAATGGTTGAGAAAGAATTTACCAATGGCGTTGTTCCAATAGCAGAATATGTTAGAATAACAAGTATGACATCAAATCTAGAAGCAGATTATGAGTCTTCAAAATCTGATTTTTTGTTAGCCAAACAGTTGTTAGAGGATATGGCAGGTTTTGTTTTTACTATAAAATATTGAAATTTAAAAGATGAAAATAATTGAATTTGTAAGGTTGATTTTAAAGCATATAGTACTATTAATACTAGTGCCAGTATTGCTTGCAGCTTTGGTTGTTATACTTACATCAAACCCGTCTTTTGAATACTCATCTCAAACAATCTTGTATACAGGATTAGCTTCAGGTTCATCAATTGAAATGGATAAAAAATTTAATTATCAAGCGGCTAATACTGCTTTTGATAACTTAATAAATATTATTGTATCTAGAGAAACACAAGAAGAAGTTGCAGTTAGATTATTAGCGCAACACTTAATGTTAAAGGAAGCAAATCCTAAATATATATCATCAGATTTATTTGAGAAATTTAAAGAAAAAATTCCAGATGAGTTATATGATTATGTAGCCACTGGAGATAATATAAATGAAGGTTTAATTGAAGGTGATTCAGACGAGTTATTATTTCCTTCAGAAATAAATCAAAGTAATTATGAGGAAACTGTAAAAAACTTAACTGCTTTAATGAAAAGTAGTAATACAAATTTTGTGTATGAATTATTGAATTATGATGAAGATGATCATTATTCTCTAGAAGTTATTTCTCAAGTAAAAGCAATGAGAATTTCTAACAGTGATTTAATTAAACTTACTTATACTGTTAATGATCCAGGAATTTGCCAACAAACCCTGGCTATATATAATAAAGT
This sequence comes from uncultured Algibacter sp., assembly GCA_938003745.1. GTDB lineage: Bacteria > Bacteroidota > Bacteroidia > Flavobacteriales > Flavobacteriaceae > Postechiella. The sequence continues at coordinate 20,166 of CALKXS010000038.1, read as the reverse complement.
ATGTATAAAAAACTATAAGCATATAAAAGAAAATAGATCTGATGCTGTAGTTAAATATTTTGAAGCCCAGTTAGAACAGGCAAGTAAGAAATTAAAGAACGCAGAAGACAAGCTTTTAGAATTTAATAAATCTTCTAATATTATTAACTATTATGAGCAAAGTAAAGCTGTAGCTGTAGTTAAAGAAGATATGGAAGTTGCTTATAAAAAAAAGAAAGCAGAATTATCTGGACTTCAAGCAGCTACAAAAAGAATTGAGAAGAAGTTAAGCATTCAAGAAATTATACAAAGAAAAAGTAATTATGTTTTAGAAAAGAAGAAAGAATTGGGAAATCTTAATTTTAAAATTGGTTTGCTCAATGCAGAATTAGAATCAAACAAAACAGAAGCAGGTGTAAAGGAGATGGCAAGTTTGAAAAAGCAATCTGCCATGTTAACTACAGATATAAAAAATAGTGTTGACGAATTGTATTCTTATCAAAATACTGTTGATGGATTGCCTGTTTCAAAAATCCTTCCAGATTGGATGAATAATGTTGCAGAAGCCGAAAGCCTTAAGGCTAAGATTAGAATAATGGAGCAACAAAATAAAGAATTTCAAAAGCAATACGCTACTTACGCACCAGCAGGAGCAAATATGACAAGAATTGAGCGTGAAATTTCTGTGTCTGAGCAAGGCTATTTAGAGATTCTTCATGGTTTAAATCTAGCTAAGTTAAAATTACAAGACAATTCTATGTCTGCTAATTTAAAAACTATTGATCCTCCATTTTATCCTTTGTCACCTATTCCAACAAAAAGAAAAATATTAATAATTGCAGCGGCATTTATTGGAGGGCTTTTTACTTTAGGAATTTTATTAGTAATGGAATATTTAGATGATACATTAAGAAATTCTGAAAAAGCAACAAAAATATTGAATTTACCTTCTTTAGGAATGGTTTCAAAAGTATTATTGAATCCTAGAGTTACAAACCTAGCATTTATTCAAGGTAGGTTGATAGAAATTATAGCTCAAAACATAATTCAATTTTTAACCACTCAAAATTCTAAAAATCAAACAAAAACAATATTGTGTTTTAGTACTCAAAAAACCGAAGGAAAAACTGTTTTGATTGGAAATATAGCTAAAACATTAAGGGATAATGGAAAAAATATATTGGTTTTAAATTATTCTGATAATCAAGAACAAATTAGCAATCAAAGAACGTTTTCGATAGTGAATAAAATTTTAGGGTATCAAGACCCTAGAATTGATTTTGAAAATGAGTTTTTATCAAATATTTCAAATTATTTAAATCCTTCAGAGTATCATACATATGCTATAGATAATCAGTTTTATGAAGCCAAAAGTTATTTAGATATCTTAAGGTTAAATAATATAGAATTAGATTATACTCCAGATTACGTTATCATAGAATTACCTGCTATTATAAATAATAATCACCCAACAGAGTTATTTAATAATTCAGATATAGATATTCTAGTTTGTCGTTCAAATAGATTATGGTCTGAAGCAGATCAATCTGCATTAAATAGACTATTACCTTTTTCTGAATCAAAAATGAATTTTATTGTAAATGGTGTAGAACTTAAAGAAGTAGAATCTGTTTTAGGAGATTTACCTAAAAAGCGAAGTGACTTTAGAAAGAAAATGAAAACCATGTTTAAATTCCAGTTTTTTACTAAAAACCAAATATAAATTATATACCAAATGGAAAAGCTTAAAAAAATTGTGCAAGAAGATAATTTTCTGTCTTTATCAGGAAATGTTGTTATTGCAATTTTTGGTATTGCTGGTTTTGGTTTACTAGCAAGAAGCTTGTCATTAGATGTTTTTGGAGAATGGGTATTGTTTATTACTGGAGGATCTTTTGTAGAAATGTTTAGATTTGGTATTACTAATACTGGCTTAATTAGATATTTATCTGGAGCAGACGAATCTTCAAGAGAAAAGCTAATAGGTTCTAATGCTTTAATTGGGTTAGGAACCACTATATTAATAGCAATTATTTTAGTTTTATGTAATACATTTTTTAATGAGGCAATTAGTAATTCTGGTTATAAATTGTTTTTTGAATGGTACCCAGTATTGGCTTTTTTAAATTTACCATGGAACAATGCTTTGGTGGTATTACAAGCAGATAGAAAATATGGAAAAATATTAGCTATAAAAGCAATAAATAACGGATTGTTTTTTCTAGTAATTATAATTAATTTCTTTTTTATAGAAATAACATTAACTCAATTAGTAATAGCATTACTTATTATAAATGCAATTACATCAACAGTAAGTGTTATTTTAGGTTGGGATGGAACAAAATATATAGTTAAAGCAACTAAAGCAACTAATAAAGTATTATTAGATTTTGGAAAATATACAACTTTCACATTAATAGGTACAAATTTATTAAGAAGTGCAGATACTTTAATTATTAGTTTAAGTCCATTAGGAAGTGCAGCAGTTGCGCTTTATAGTATTCCATTAAAACTTACAGAATTACAACAAATTCCTTTGCGTAGTTTTGTAGCTACAGCATTTCCTAAAATGTCTAAAGCTAGTGTTCAAGGACGAGTAGAAGAAGTTAAGAGCTTATTTTATACTTATTCTGGAGCATTAACTTATTTATTTATAGGAATGAGCTTGTTTACTTTCGTTTTCGCAGATTTCTTGGTACTTGCCCTTTCTGGAGATCAATACATTGCTGTAGCCCCTGTAACAGGGTTTAATGTAGTAAATATAGTTAAGGTCTTTTCTATTTATGGATTATTGCTGCCAATTGATAGAATGACAGGAATAGCCTTAGATAGTATTAATAAACCAAATATTAACGCCATTAAAGTCTTCTTTATGGTTATATCAAATGTTATAGGAGATTTGATTGCCATTTTTGTTTTTAAATCTTTAATCTTAGTTGCAGTAGCTTCAATAGCCTTTACTTTAATAGGTATATGGATGGGAATGTACTTTTTAAATAGAGAGTTAACATTGTCTTACCGAGACATTTTTTCTAGCGGAATAAAATTTTATAAAGAGCTTTTTAATAAGGCAACCAATAATCGTTATGCTAATTATGGTAAGATGAATAAAAAAGTGAATTAATGATTGATAATAATAACATAAATCCTTTTGAAGATAAAACGGGTTCTGCTAGCATAGCAAAACCCAAAGGAATTGTATTGTTGTTTATTGGAGTCGCTTTATTTGCAATAATAATAGCAAAAATGAAAATAGCAGGAGCAGGTCTTTTAGTAGCTCTTTTTTTCGGTGCTATTTATATTTATTTATTGTTTACAAACCCAATATTCGGGTTCTATACCGCAATAGGACTTAATTTTGTATTACTAGGTATAGGGCGTTATGTCAAGGGGTTACCTTTAGGTTTTGGTATTGACGGAACGTTAATTTTAACTTTCTTAGCTATTTTGTTTTCTAGATTTAAGGTACGGGTAGATTGGTCTCCTGCAAACAAAGATTTAACAATATTGGCAGCTATATGGTTAGGCTACTGTATATTCCAAATAGTGAATCCAGAAGCTCGTAGTATAGAAGCGTGGATAGCAGGTAGAGGTATAGGGTTTTATTTTTTGTTTTTTATAATACTAACCTTTATGCTTATTAATACAAATAGAAGGTTGGATGTGTTTTTATATGTATGGGGCACGTTTTCTATAATTGCTACGCTTAAAGGAATGATGCAGTTATTTATTGGGGTTGATGCAGCTGAACAGGCATGGTTAGACGGAGGAGGAGCAGAAACACATATACTATTTGGTAAGCTAAGAATTTTTTCATTTTTCAGTGACGCAGGTCAGTTTGGTGCAAATCAAGGATTTTCAGGAGTAGTAGCTATAATTTATTCTATGACTAAAAAAGGCTTGCCTAAAATTTTCTTTATAACAGTTGGTGTATTAGGCTTGTATGGTATGATGATATCTGGAACAAGAGGAGCAATTGCAGTACCTTTTGCAGGTTTTATGACCTATTTTGTTTTAAGTAAAAACGTAAAAATATTAAGTATTGGTGTAATAGGAGTTCTTATGCTATTTATCTTTTTCAAATTTACAATGATAGGTAATGGCAATGACCAAATAAGACGAATGCGAGGCGCTTTTGATCCTAATAATAAATCATTACAAGTTAGGCTTGATAATCAAAAAATTCTTAAAGGATATCTTGCTTCTAGGCCATTTGGTGGAGGTATTGGGCATGCAGGAGATAAAGCACAGCGTTTTTTACCCAATGCTTTTCTTTCTCATGTAGCTACAGATAGTTGGTATGTTTTAATATGGGCAGAATTAGGAATTATAGGATTAATATTTCACTTATTTGTTTTGTTTTATGTTATAGGAAAAGCATCTTATAAAGTCATGTTTAAAATACGAGACCCCATAACAAAGCTAAAAATTGGAGCCTTAATATCAGGAATGGCAGGAGTTATGTTAGCTTCTTATGGTAATGCGATATTTGGAGGAATGCCTACATCTTTAATAATTTATGCATGTATGGCAATAATGTCTAATCCAGAAACTTTTGAACCGCCTGAAGTAGAGAAAGTAGTAGAATTAATTCCAGTATAATATAAAGAATAAGCCCCAATCAAGAACCTTAAAGCTTAACATTATGAATTACAGAAATATAAAAGATTTAAATAATACCATATTACAAAAATTAAGTATTATTCCTCGCGATTTTGATTTAATAGTCGGGGTTCCAAGAAGTGGTATGCTTCCAGCAAATCTATTAGCATTATATCTTAATAAACCATATACAGATATTCACTCTTTTTTGAATGGATACATATACAAAGCAGGAGCAAGAAGTCAGTTTTTTGAAGATGGAAATTGTAAAAAGGTTTTGGTAGTAGATGATAGTATTGCATCTGGATCTGCAATGATTGAATGTAAAGAAACGCTAAAACACTTAGAAGGTAAATTTGATATAAAATATAGTGCTATATATGTCGTGCCAGGTAAGGAAAAAATGGTGGACTATTGTTTTGAAACTGTTGCATTACCTAGATATTTTCAATGGAATATACTTAATCACACTACTTTAGAAAAAGCGTGTTTTGATATTGATGGGGTTTTATGTGCAGACCCTGCTCCAGAGCAAAATGATGATGGCGAAAAATATATAGACTTTATTTTAAATGCATCACCATTATTTATTCCAGGCAGTAAAATAGGAACCATTGTAACCTCCCGTTTAGAGAAGTATAGAAAGGAAACAGAAATATGGTTGGCTGCAAATAACATTAAGTATAACGATCTTGTTATGCTAGATTTACCAGATATGGCAGCAAGGCAGAAAGCAAATAATCATGGAGGGCACAAGGCTAAAGCTTATATGTCTAAACCATATGTGCTTTTTATTGAGAGTGAGTATAATCAAGCTGTAGAGATAAATAGAATATCTAAAAAGCCAGTTTTGTGTACAGCTAATTTTGAAATGATTTTTGAATCTGAATCTTTAATGTATAATATTAAAAGTGGAAAACATCTTCCTTTTTTACGTAAATACGCTTTAAAAATAAGAGATAAAGTAAGACTATTATAGTCATAAGAAAGCAAATAATTTAGTAATACATAAGCAATTATTAAATAATAAAATAAGAAACCCCCATCTACAAAGAATAATTTATTATGGAAATATTTAATCTAGTTCAAATTATTATACTTAGCCTATTAGGATTAGCTACTTTGTATATCTTTATATTTTCTATAGCTAGCCTTTTTTATGTTCAGAAACCTTATTCTGATAATGGAAATATGAGAAAAATAGCAGTCCTTATTCCTGGGTATAAGGAAGATGAGGTCATTATAGAAGTAGCAAAACAAGCTTTAGAGCAGGAATACCCAACAAATCTTTTTGATGTGGTTATTATAGCAGACTCCTTTAAAGACAATACTTTACAAGCTTTAAAAACATTGTCAGTAAAATTAATTGAAGTTAGTTTTGAAAAGAGTACTAAATCTAAAGCTTTAAATAGTGCTATGGCTGCTCTTAATAATGATTATGATATAGCTGTAGTTTTAGATGCAGATAATGTTATGGCAGGTGGTTTTTTAAAGAAAATTAATGCAGTATTTGAACATGATGTTATAGCTGTTCAAGGGCATCGTACAGCAAAAAATGTAAATAATTCTTGGGCCGTATTGGATGCTGTGAGTGAAGAGATAAACAATAGTATTTTTAGAAAAGGTCACAGAGTATTAGGATTGTCTTCTGCTATTATTGGATCAGGAATGGCGTTTAAATATAATTACTTTAAGTCACTTATGTCTTCTGTAACTGCTGTTGGTGGTTTTGATAAAGAAATAGAATTAAAAATGCTAAAAGAAGGTCATAGCATAGTTTATTTAGATGATGCGGTTGTTTATGACGAGAAAGTACAAAAAGCTGAGGTTTTTGGAAACCAAAGACGTAGATGGTTATCTGCACAGTTTCATTATTTTAGGAAAGATATTTTAGCAGCAATAAAACATTTATTTTTAAAAGGAAACGTAGATTATTTTGATAAAGCCATACAGTTTATTCAACCACCAAGAGTCTTATTAATAGGAGCAGTTATACTATTTAGCATTGGGTTTATCATTTCAAATAGTTTATTAAATAATCAAATGATGATTTCTTACTGGATACTATTAAACGTAGCATGTGTTCTTTCATTCGTGTTTTCTGTACCTCGTTCATTTTATAATTATAAAACGTTACAAGCTCTTGCTAGTTTACCAAAAGGGATGTTAATGATGTTATTGTCTTTATTAAAAATTAAAGGTGCAAATAAAACATTTATTCATACCCAACATACATCAGTAACAAAAAACATAGACTAATTTTTTTGCTTAAAATCGAATTCAATAAAGATTAAGTGTTTTACAATTCGGATTAAAAGTTTTTAAAATAAGAAAAATAATATATTATGATAATAGGAATAGAAGGACAAAGACTTTTTCGTAGAAAAAAACATGGTATGGATATGGTGGCTTTAGAGCTTATTAAAAACCTTCAAACTATAGATAAAGAAAATGAGTATTACATCTTTATAAAACCAGATGAAGATAGTTCTGTATTAAAAGAAACTTCAAATTTTAAGATTATTGAATTAGAAGGAGGTTCTTATCCTACATGGGAGCAATTTGTATTACCAAGAGCAGCTAAAGAATATGGTTGTGATATTTTACATTGTACAAGTAATACTGCGCCTTTTAATTGTGATATGCCTTTAGTGACTACACTTCATGATATTATTTATATGGAAAGTAACTATGCTAAAATACTTTCTGGTAGTGCAACTCCATATCAAAAATTTGGAAACATATATAGAAAATTAATTGTGCCTCGCGTGATGAAAAAAAGTAAAAAAGTTATAACAGTTTCTCATTTTGAAAAAAATAGAATAGCAGATTTTTTTGAGGTTAATGAAAAAAATAAATTAGAAGCCATTTATAATGGAGTTAGTGAGCATTTTCAACCAATTGCAGATGTTGAAGAACTTAAGCGAGTAAAAGAATTATATAATTTACCAGAAAAATATTTCTTCTTTTTAGGAAATACAGATCCAAAGAAGAATACTAAAGGGACACTTGAAGCTTTCTCAAGTTTTTTAACAGAAACAAACTTAGATTATAAACTAGTAATGCTAGATTATGATAGAAATGAATTAGAAAAAATTCTGAATGAAATTGGAGATAAAGGTCTTATAGATAAAATTGTACTCACAGGGTATGTAGTTAATACAGATCTTCCTGTTATTTATTCATTAAGTTCTATTTTTTTATACCCATCATTGCGCGAAAGTTTTGGTATTCCCATGTTAGAAGCCATGGCTTGTGGTGTTCCTGTGATTACTTCAAACACGTCTTCAATGCCAGAAGTATCAGGAGGTGCCGCTCATATTATAGATCCATTTAAGCCTGAAGAAATAACAGAAGGAATTATTAAAATTTTAAATGATGAAAGTTATTGTGAAGAGCTTAAAAAGAAAGGATTAAGTAGAAGCAAGATGTTTTCTTGGAAAAATATGGCTAAAGAAGTTTTAGGATTGTATAACGAAATAAAAATTGAATCTCATGATTAAGGGTAAAGATATTATAGTTGTAGGAATACAAGCTTGGGATATAGAAATAGGTAGTAATTGTAAAAATATAGCACGAGAGTTTGCTAAGAATAATCGTGTATTATATGTCAATCCACCTATGGACAGGTCTACTATGGGAAAAGAAAAGCATAAAGAGAAAATTCAAAAACGTATAAGAATAAAAAAAGGAGAGGAAGATGATTTAGTTGAAATAGCTCCAAATTTATGGAATTTGTATCCTAAAAATATGGTAGAGTCTATTAATTGGATTGGGTCTCATGCTATATTTAAAATGCTAAATAAAAGGAATTCTCGCTTGTTTTCTACAGATATTAAGTCTGCTGCATCAAGATTAGATTTTAAAAATGTAATTCTATTTAATGATAGTTCTATGTTTTTAGGGCTTCATTTAAAAGAATTTTTACAACCAAAGGTTTATGCATATTATATGAGAGATTATTTGGTAAAAGTACCATATTGGCAAAAACATGGAGAACGTATGGAGCCAGAAGTTGTAAAAAAGGCAGATGTGATTTTAACTAATTCTGAGTTTTTTGAAGAAATGTGTTCTCATATTAATGATCACAGTTATATGGTTGGTCAAGGGTGTGATGTGTCTTTGTTTAGTGATGTGGATGGTTCTATTAAGGTGCCTGAAGAGTTTAATAATATACCACAACCAGTAATAGGTTATGTAGGCTCTTTAACTACTTTAAGGCTAGATATAGATTTAATAGAATATATAGCCAACCAAAGAAAAGATTGGAGTGTTGTTTTAGTAGGACCCGAAGATGATGATTTTAAAAAGTCAAATCTTCATAATTTGAATAATGTATATTTTTTAGGTAGAAAAGAAGCTTCAGAATTACCAAATTATGTAAAAGGCTTTGATGTAGCAACAAACCCTCAGTTAACTAATAATTTAACTATTGGGAATTACCCAAGAAAAATTGATGAGTATCTAGCAATGGGAAAACCTATTTTAGCTACACAAACAAAAGCAATGAACATGTTTAATGATTATGTTTATTTAGCTTCCTCAAAAGAGGAATATATAACTTTAGCAGAGAAAGGTTTAAAAGAAAATTCAAAGGAATTGGCTGAAAATAGAATGGAATTTGCAAAAAGCCATACTTGGGAAAACAATGTTAAAACTATTTATAATTCAATAACCAAAGCAACAAAACATAGAATAGAATGGGCTTAAAAGAAAAAATAAAATCAAACGAAAGTTTGAAAAAGCTTGTTCATTGGTCTATTCTTATTCCAAAACAAACACGTCCTAGATTGTGGATAAAATGGTTTGTAAATCCTTTTTACCATAAAAAAGGAAAAGGATCTATTGTTAGACCAAGGACTCGAATGGATGTAGTACCATGGAATAAATTTGAATTAGGTACTGATTCTACTATTGAAGATTTTTCAGCAATTAATAATGGTGTTGGATCAGTAATCATTGGAGACCGTACAAAAGTTGGTTTAAGTAATACAATTATAGGACCGGTTAATATTGGAAATGATATTCGTTTGGCGCAAAATATTACTCTTTCTGGTTTAAATCATAATTATGAGGATATTACAAGACCTATACATGTACAAGGTGTTTCAACAGATTCTATTACAATTGAAGATGCGACCTGGATTGGAGCAAATGTAGTTGTTGTAGCCGGAGTTACTATAGGAAAACACTGTATAGTTGCCGCAGGAAGCATTGTTACAAAAGACATTCCGCCATATTCGGTTGCAGTAGGTAATCCTGCAAGAGTAATTAAAAAGTATAATCACGATACCCAAAAATGGGAAAAAGTATAAAAATATATTATGGATACATTAAAAATTTTATTTTGGATATTTCTGTTCGTAATCGTGTACACATATGTTGGGTACGGTGTTTTATTATATGCAATTATAAAAATCAGGAGGTTTTTTAAAGTTGGAAAAAAAGTAGCAGTGGACGAGTCTTATGAACCCGAAGTAACCTTGTTTATTGCTGCATATAATGAAAAAGATTATGTAGATGCAAAAATGAAAAATACGTTATCTCTAGATTATCCAAAAGATAAGTTAAATATTGTTTGGGTTACAGATGGCTCTGATGATGGGACACCAGATTTGGTAAAGAGTTATTTAAACACAACGGTGCATCATTTGGATGAAAGAAACGGCAAAATTGGGGCTATGAATCGAGGAATGGGTTTTGTTAAAACACCAATTGTTATTTTTAGTGATGCCAACACAAACCTTGGTAAAGAATCAATTAGACGTATAGTTAACTTATTTAGTAATCCTGCTGTTGGTTGTGTTTCTGGAGAAAAAAGAATTACGGATAAAGAAAGTGATGTTGCATCTGGAGCTGGAGAAGGTATTTATTGGAAATATGAATCGACATTAAAAAAATGGGATGCAGAATTATATTCTGTAGTTGGAGCTGCAGGTGAGTTATTTGCAATAAGAACCGAGCTGTACCGTCATGTAGAAAAAGACACATTATTAGATGATTTTATCATATCACTAAGAGTAGCTCAAGAAGGGTACACGATTCAATATGACCCTGAAGCATATGCCATAGAATCAGCTTCAGCTAATGTAAAAGAGGAGTTAAAAAGAAAAGTGAGAATTTCTGCAGGAGGTATTCAGTCTGTAGTTAGATTAAGCTCATTACTTAATGTTTTCAAATATGGAACATTATCTTTTCAATATATTTCTCATAGGGTATTACGATGGACTTTAACACCGCTTTGTTTGTTGCTTTTAATACCCGTGTCATTTACGTTAGCAAACCATGAAGGACTTTTATATTTTGGACTTTACTCAGTGTTATTTTGGCTACAAATGCTTTTCTATGTGAGCGCATTAATTGGATGGTTTTTAGAAAATATATCTATAAAAGTGAAATTGTTATTTGTGCCGTATTACTTTTTTATAATGAATCTATCTGTGGTACTAGGCTTTTTTCGTTATATGAAAAATTCTCAATCTGTAAATTGGGAACGCGCTAAGCGTGCTAGTTAGATATTGTGAAAGATTAAAAATAATAGTTAAAATAAGAATATAACTTCATAACTGTAAGGTTTTTAAACAAGAAAATATTTAAGATGAATAGAAGAACTGTACTTAAAGGTATTTTAGGTATAACAGGAATTGGTTTAGCATCATTCTCTGGATATAAATACATAGTTGGAAGTTTAAATAATAAAGGACAGTTAAAAGCTTATATTGATTTAATTTCAGAGTTAGTAGATGTAATTATTCCTACTACTTCAGGGGCTCCAGGAGCAAAATTGGCTCAAGTTCAGGATTACGTAATTTTCTATATGGAAGATTGTTCATCTAATAAAGAATATAATAATTTCTTAAATGGCCTAAACGATTTGCAAGAGAATTGTTTAGATGTATATGGGAATAATTTTGAAAATTGTACTACAGATCAGAAAATGGAATTATTAAAAGACTTAGATAATGATTCAAGTTCAAAAGGATTATTATCTAAAATTAGTAATAAGCTAAGAGGCCGATCGTTTTTTAATATCTTAAAAACATTAACTGTTGAGGGGTATTGCACATCAGAAATTGGAGCAACAAAACATCTTGAGTACTTACCAGTTCCTGGAAGGTATAAGGCTATTACAGAGTTAAGTGCTAATCAAAAAGCTTGGGCTACTAGATAATTATATGAAGATAAAACAAACAGAAAATAATACTTTTGATGCTATAGTGGTAGGGTCTGGTATTAGTGGTGGATGGGCAGCTAAAGAGCTTACTGAAGGCGGGTTAAAAACGTTAGTATTAGAAAGAGGACGAAAAGTAGAGCATATTGCAGATTATACAACAGCGTTTAAACAACCTTGGGAATTTAAACATAGAGGTCATTTAAGTAATAAAGAAGTAGAGGAGCAACCTATTCAAAGTAGTCATTGTGATGCAACAAATAAGCATTTTTTTGTGAAAGATGTAGAGCATCCATATGTACAAGTTAATCCCTTTAAGTGGATACGTGGTTACCAAGTAGGAGGACGCTCGTTAATATGGGGACGTCAATCTTATCGCCTTTCAAATTTAGATTTTGAAGCAAATAAAAAAGATGGACATGGTGTTGATTGGCCAATTAGATATGAAGATTTAGAGAAGTGGTATGACTATGTTGAAGAGTATGTTGGGATTAGTGGGAGTAAAGAAGATTTGCCACATCTTCCTGATGGTGTTTTTTTACCACCAATACCTATGAATGCTATTGAAAAGCATTTAAAAGAAGCTGTAAGTGAGAATTATTCAGATCGTGTTCTTATAAATGGTAGGGTTGCCAATTTAACACAACCCAAAAAGGGTAGAGGGCCATGTCAATATAGAAATTTATGCAGTAGAGGTTGTCCTTTTGGAGGCTATTTTAGTAGTAATTCTTCAACTTTACTGGATGCTCATGAAACAGGTAATTTAACACTTAGAGCAGATTCTGTTGTAAAAGAAGTCCTTTATGATGAAGAGACAAAGAAAGCAATAGGCGTTGTTATAATTGATGCCCTTAGTAAAGAAGAAATTAGTTTTTATGCAAAAATAATTTTCTTAAATGCATCAGCGATCGCAACAGCAGCAATTTTGTTAAATTCTGTATCATCATCTTTTCTAAATGGTTTGGGTAATTCTAGTTTACAGGTTGGTCATAATTTAATGGATCATATTGTAAATGAAGGTACATACGGAACATTTGAAGGTTTAAAGGATAAATATTATGAAGGAAGGTCACCCGGGACTATTTACGTACCAAGATTTCAAAATTTAAATAACGAAACTGAAAATGTTGATTTTGTTAGAGGTTATGGTATTCAAGGAAAAGGAGAAAGAGAAAATTGGCAAGCCAAGGCAACAGTAGGTATTGGAGTAGATTTAAAAGAGCAGTTATCAACTCCAGGAGAATGGAAAATAGCTCTTGGTGGTCGTGGAGAAACATTACCTAATTACGATAACAAGATTTATTTAGATGATGAAAATAAAGATCAATGGGGCTTACCATTAGTTAAAGTAGACTTTGAATATGGCCCTAATGAATTGGCTATGATGGATCATATGACTAAGTCTAGTGAAGAAATGCTGTCTAAAGCCGGATTTAAAAATGTTGGTAGTTATAGAACGAGTCCAGCTCCAGGATCTGCAGTTCATGAAATGGGAACGGCAAGAATGGGTAATAATCCAAAAACATCAGTTTTAAATAAACATAATCAAATGCATGATGTGAAGAATGTATTTATAACAGACGGAAGTTTTATGACGTCTTCAGGAAGTCAAAATCCATCATTAACCTACATGGCAGTAACTGCCAGAGCATGTCAATATGCTATTAATCAATTTAAATCAAATTTGTTATGAGAAAAATAAAATTACTCGCTATTACCTTTGGTTTAATTTTGTTATCGGTAGCAGCCGTTTATTTTATAAAACAACCTTCATATTCAATTAAAACGGAAGGTGTACTATATGTTGTGAATAAAGTAAGCAGTAGTGTTACTGTTTTTGATTTATTTGAAGGAGAACAAATTAAAGAGATACCTATAGAGTTAGAGCCGCATGAAGCAACGGTGTTAACTAATTTAAATAAGGTTATAGTAACTAATTACGGATCACCAGATATTGAAGGGAAAAGTATAACGGTTATTAATGCAGATGATAATATTATAGAGAAAACAATTTCACTTGGTGAAAGTTCAAGACCTCATGGTATAATTTCGTTTCCTCATTCCAATAACGTAGGGGTTGTTTCAGATATTGGTAACGATTTGTCTGTAGTAAATATAGAAACTGATATTGTCGAAAAACAAATACCAACCCAACAAGATTTTAGTCATTTACTGGTTCATCATCCTGTCAAGCCATTGGTTTACATAGCAAATATTAATTCGGGTTCAGTGAGTGTTATTGATGTTGAACAGGATAAAGTTGTAAAAGTTATACCTTGTAGTAAACGTGCTGAAGGTATTGATATCACTCCAGATGGTTCAGAAATATGGGTAACAAATATTAAAGAGAATTTTATTTCGGTTATAAACACCAAAACTTATAAAACTACAGCTCATATAGAAAGCGGTAAAGAACCTTTACGTTTAAAATTTTCTAATGATGGTGATCATTGTTTAATTTCTAATTCTAGTGATGGAATTGTGTCTGTATATGCTACAAAAACAAAAAAAATAATTACTAATATTGTCATTCCAGGAAACAAGAATTTACTAGATAAAGTGATTTATAGAACGCCAAGACCAGTCGGTATTTTGATGCATCCAAACGGACAGTATGCTTTTGTATCAAATATTACAGCTGGTAGAGTTGAAGTTATTGATATGAATAATTTCACTATAGTAAGTAGTATTAAAGTTGGAAAAATGCCAGACGGTTTAGCTTTTGTTAATTAAAATAATTATGAAGTATTTAAAAAAGATTATAATTTCTATAGGAATACTTTTCTTTTTATTCAGGCTGTCTGTTTATATATATAGATTACCTTCTTATACAATACATACTACTGGTAAATTATATGTTGTAAATAAGTTAAGTGAAGATGTTCAAGTTATTGATTTGTTTTCAGGTAAAGAAATAAACGAAATCCCTATTGATATATTGTCTCATGAAGCAGTAATAACGACTGACGAAAATAGAGTTGTAGTTACAAATACGATGGGTACAGACAGAAATATAATTAAAGTAATAAATACAAAAAAGAATAGTGTTGAAAGAGCTGTAAACTTAAATAGAAATACAAAAGTAAGCGGTATTGTTGCTTTACCAGAAGCAAATAAAGTAGCAGTAATTGATCTTGATAATAATGATTTACTAGTGGTTAATGTTCAAACTGGTAATATAGAAAAACAAATACCAACCAAACAGAAAAAGAGTCACCTTTTGGTTTTACACCCCAACTTGCCTATAGCCTATGTTACAAATATTGACTCAGGATCTATTAGTGTCATTGATTTAAACCTTAATGAGGTTGTTAAAATTATTCCTTGTGAAAAAGAGAGAAAAGGTATAGCTATAACTCCAGATGGTTCAGAAATATGGGTTACCAATACAAAACTCAACACAATACATGTTATAAATACGTCAACTTATGACGTTGTAGATATTTTAACTACAGGAGATGAATCTATGAAGCTTAAATTCTCAATTGATGGTAAGAATTATTTCTGTATATAATCAATTTTCTAAAAAGAAAATTAAAACAATTAATCTTCATGGCAAAGGAACTATGTTAGAACGAATTCTTTACCACACTCCACGCCTAGTAAATGTTTTAATGCACCCCAATGGGTTGTACGCTTTTGTAGTTAATTCCAATGCTAGTAAAATTGAAGTTATAGATGTAAAAACGTTTGAAGTTGTTAGTTCCATAGGTACAGGAAAGGTGCCTGATGCATTGGCATTTTCAATATAAAATTATAAGAAGCCTTATTCGTTATATCAATAACATCCTATAAAAAGAATTTTTACCCTAAAATAGAGTAATACCAAGAGACAACATAATTAATAAAAGTATATAGTGAAGTTTTTAATAAGAAAAAAAACCATATTTGCATTTTATAATGAAAACACCTAATTTCATAAATAACAAGAAAAGCAAATTTAAAGACTCAGGTTTGATGTTTTTATTGAAAACTACAAGCCTATTTGGGGCAATTTAAAATATATAATAATTAATTATGAAAGGAATAATATTAGCAGGAGGTTCTGGAACCAGGTTATATCCTTTAACTAAAGGTACATCTAAACAGTTACTTCCTATTAATGATAAACCGATGATTTACTATCCATTATCTGTTTTAATGTTAGCTGGTATTAAAGAAATTCTAATTATTTCAACTCCATTATATTTGCCAAGGTTTAAGCAGTTATTGGGTGATGGAAATGATATTGGCATGCAATTTTCTTATAAAGAACAACCTTCGCCAGATGGATTAGCACAAGCTTTTATTATTGGAGAAGAATTTATAGGAAATGATGATGTTTGTTTGGTGCTTGGTGATAATATTTTTTATGGTTACGGTTTCTCTAAAATTTTAGAAAATACAGTTAAAACAACTAAAGAAACTAAAAGAGCTACAGTTTTTGGTTATTATGTAAAAGATCCTAAACGCTATGGAGTAGTAGAATTTGATGATACAGGAAAAGCTTTAAGTATTGAAGAGAAACCAACAAAACCAAAAAGTAATTATGCTATTGTTGGTTTATATTTTTATCCAAACAATGTTATTGAAATAGCAAAAAAAGTAAAACCTAGTGATCGTGAAGAATTAGAAATAACAGCAGTAAATCAAGAATATCTTCAAAAAGAAACATTAAAAGTAGAATTGATGGGTAGGGGATATGCTTGGTTAGATACAGGAACACACGAGAGTTTACTTGAAGCCTCAAACTTTATCCAAGCCATTGAAAACAGGCAAGGTTTAAAGGTTGCATGTTTAGAAGAAATTGCCTTTGAAATGGGATATATTTCTAGAAAACAGCTAATTACTCTAGCAGAACCATTAAAAAATAATGGTTATGGGCAGTATTTATTACGAATAGCTAAAGATAATAGAGAAGATGAAGTTTAAAAGAACAGCTATTCACGATGTAATAGTGTGTGAGCCTAAGATATTTGGTGATGAAAGAGGTTATTTTGTTGAAACTTTTAGACAAGATAAGTTGGAAGAGTTTTTAGAATATAAAATTAACTTTTGTCAAGATAATGAATCTAAATCTTCGTTTGGAGTTTTAAGAGGTTTGCATTACCAATTACCACCATTTGCGCAAACAAAATTAGTAAGAGTAATAAAAGGGAGCGTTTTAGATGTTGTTGTTGATGTAAGAAAAGGTTCAAAAACTTTTGGGAAGCATGTTAGTATTGAGTTAACAGGAGAAAATAAAAAGCAAGTATTAATTCCTAGGGGATTTGCTCATGGATTTATAGTGTTGAGTGAAGAAGCTACTTTTGCTTATAAAGTTGATAATTATTATAGTCTTGAATATGACAGAGGAATTGCATTTGATGATAAATCTTTAAACATTGATTGGAAGGTGCCAGTTGAAAAAATGCAATTATCTCCTAAAGATACAAAACAACCTCTGTTAGAGAAAGCTGCATATTTTGAAAACTTAATTCCATTGTATGAATAATATATTGGTAACAGGTGCAAATGGTCAATTAGGATCAGAATTTAGGGAATTTGAGCAAGCATATCCAGTTTATAATTTCTATTTTAAAGGATCTAAAGAATTAGATATTACAAATCATATTGCCGTTAATAACTTTGTAAAATCTACTAACATTTCTGTAATTATAAACTGTGCAGCATATACAGCTGTAGATAAGGCAGAAAGTGACATTGAATTGTCATCCAAATTGAATCACTTTGCTGTTGAAAATTTAGCAAAAATAGCAAAAGTAAGAAGCATTAAATTAATTCATATTTCAACAGATTATGTTTTTAATGGTACTAATCACATCCCATATACGGAAAGTGATAACACTAACCCTCAAAGTGTATATGGTAATACAAAATTAGGGGGGGAGCAAGCAATGCAAAAAATAGCTCCAACCAATTCAATTATTATAAGAACTTCATGGGTGTATTCAAGTTTTGGAAAAAATTTTGTAAAAACCATGCTTCGTTTGGCAAGTGAAAAAAAAGAATTAGGAGTGATTGTGGATCAAGTAGGAACGCCTACTTATGCCAGAGATTTGGCAAAAGCGATATTAAATATTATTCCAAAATTAGAAAATAAAGACATAGAAGTTTATCATTTTTCAAATATAGGCGTTTGTAGTTGGTATGATTTTGCAAAAGCTATTTTTACTTATAAAGAAATTGATATAAAAGTAAATGCTATTGAAACATCTCAATACCCAACTGTAGCAAAGAGACCTTTTTATAGTGTGTTAAACAAAAATAGAATAGAGAAAAAGTTTCAAATTGAAATTCCTAATTGGAGAGATTCTTTAAAAGAATGTTTGCAAAAGCTATAAAATTTTTATAGAGTTAGTAAAAGGATTTATTTTAAAAGGAAAAAATGAAGAGTAAAAACATTTTAGTAACTGGTGGGGCTGGTTTTATTGGCTCACATTTAGTACGTCTATTAGTAAATAAATATCCAGAATACAATATTATAAATATGGATTTATTGACTTACGCTGGTAATTTGTCCAATTTAAAAGATGTGGAAGATAAATCAAATTACACGTTTATTAAATGTGATATTTGTGATTTTGAAAAAGTAAAAGAAGTTTTTAAAAAGCATAATATAGATAGTGTTATTCATTTGGCAGCGGAGTCTCATGTAGATCGCTCAATTAAAGATCCGTTTTCATTTGCCCAAACCAATATTATGGGAACTTTAAGTTTGTTGCAGGCTGCGAAATTTGCGTGGGATGGCGATTTTAAAGACAAATTATTTTATCATATTTCTACAGATGAGGTTTACGGTTCTTTAGGAGATGAAGGTTCCTTTATAGAAACTACAGCTTATGATCCACATTCTCCGTATTCAGCTTCCAAAGCATCTTCAGATCATTTTGTAAGAGCTTTTCATGATACTTATGGTTTGCCAGCAGTTATTTCTAATTGTTCTAATAATTATGGTTCATACCAATTTCCAGAAAAATTAATACCATTATTTATTAATAATATTTGTTCAAATAAACCGCTACCAGTTTATGGGAAGGGGGAAAATGTACGTGATTGGTTATTTGTAAATGATCATGCAAGTGCTATTGATGTTATTTTTTCTAAAGGGAAATTAGGAGAAACTTATAATATTGGAGGTTTTAATGAATGGAAAAACATTGATTTAATAAAAGTATTGATTGAAACTACAGACCGTTTATTAGGAAGACCAAAAGGAACTTCAGATAAGTTAATCACTTATGTCACAGACAGAGCAGGACATGATATGCGTTATGCTATTGATGCTACTAAGTTAAAAAATGAATTGGGATGGGAACCTTCATTACAATTTGAAGAAGGCATTGAAAAAACTGTAAAGTGGTATTTAGAAAATAGCGAGTGGATGGAAAATATTACTTCTGGAGCTTATGAACTGTATTATGCAGATATGTATTCAGTATAAAATAAACTTATTTTTCTGAATTATTGACTGAATAAATGAAAAGAGGGCATCTAATGATGTCTTCTTTTTATTTTAACTAGATGAGATTTATTGCTAAAGTAATAGTTGTTAGTCAAATAAGATTAATCAATATTACCAATAGACTAGTATAATGCTTAAAATTAGAATATTAAATCTTGTTTTAGCATTTTGTTGTGATAAAATAACCCTGTTATAAAAAAGGCAAAAAATAATTACCAAAAATAATTGAAAAGATTGAATAGGAGAAGTTCCATTTATTAGTAAAAATATAACTTCAATTGATTCTAAACAACTTTGCCAGATAATAGCTATAGTTGAATATGCGATCAGTCCGCTTTTGGATTCATGATTTCTAAGTTTTATATATGTTATTGATTATTTAATTTCTTGAATATCCGTAGAGAGGCATAATTGAGTAAAAGCCTTATCTTAGATAAAAAAATAACATGAACATCTTCAGTTTTACAGCCCATTTTGATAAAGAAGAGACTTGTCGTCTTCATTTTAAATCAGAACGTGATAGAGTAGGAATAAAGTGTCGTCGATGTGGTCATGACAAGCATTATGGGATTAAAAGTCGTTGGAGTTATGAATGTAAATCCTGTAGGAGTCGTATCTCTCTTCGTAGTGGTACCATAATGCAAAGTTCTAAGCTCTCATTTATCACTTGGTATAAAGCGATGTTTCTAATGACTATTACTAAAAAAGGGTTTTCTTCAAAAGAAATTCAAAGGCAGTTAGGTTTCCTGTTTGGGCCATGGTTCACAAGTTGCGTAAGGCTATGGGGAATCGGGATGATCTCTATACTTTGGAAGGTATGATTGAAATGGGTGAGGGATATTTTACTGTTGAATCTTCTGAAATAGAACAACAAAAAGAAACAAGAGGTCTTAGAGCTGTTGGAAAACAAAATGTTATGATTATCGCTGAGTCCACACCACTAGAAGACCCAACAACACAAAAGAAAGAT
>CALKXS010000037.1 GCA_938003745.1 uncultured Algibacter sp. | reverse complement strand
TTCTTTACTATTAACATATGCCATTTTTAAGAATCCTGTGGCTCTATCATTTATAGTAAGTAAAGCACCTTTATGATCTTTGCCAATAACTAAGTCAATTTCTAAATCACCAAATCTTTCCTTTTTCTCTACTATTTCAGGACGTTTTTCTATATCAACTCTACCTGGTATTTGTCCTCTTTTAGTGTTGATATTCCCTCTTTTCTGATAGCGTTTCCCCTGAGTTCCTAAATGCTTATAGAGCACTCCACCTTGCTTTTTGTCTTGCCAAATAAATTGATAAATTCTCTCAAGGCTAACACAAGGGACATCGCATATTTTAGAATACCCAACAATCTGTTCTGAGCTATAGTCTTCTTTAATCCATTGAGTTATAGAATCTCTAATTTCTTGAGTCAAACGAATCGATTTAGGCTTATTGGCTTGCCTTTGGTGGTATTTCTTTTGAGCTAAGCCAACCTGATAAGCACCACTTCTTTGGTCTGAATTTCGTTGTAATTCTCTTGAAATAGTAGATCTCATATCTTTGATGTCATTCTAAATGGGCCATTATTTTCAAGTTTTTGCGACCTAAAAATATAACCTTTTTAGTACTCTTCACACCTTTTCATTTTGCCTAGGCAAAATGAAAAGGTGTGAAGAGTTTTTTTATAACAGCTAAAGCTGTTGCGTTTATGACTTGAATCTAAGAAGATAAAAGAAAAGACTAAACGTGAAACTAAAATGGATGCAATGCTTCTTTAGTTTTTAAGCCGTATTTTTGTTTTGATTTATAGGTGGTTATGCTGTCTTGGTAAGCTCCTTTTTTTTATGTTTTATAGTTGAGTGTCGTAATTTTTTCGTTTTTAGCGGAAGTAGAAAAAAAGGCAATGCTACTTTCGTTTTATGCAAACAACAAAAAGATTTTAGTACGGAATTATTATTGGAATTATAGGAATTGTTCTTTTTTCTTCTAAAGCTGTAATGGTTAAACTAGCATATAGATATCATGTTGATGCTATTAGTATTTTATTATTACGCATGTTATTTTCTTTTCCGTTTTATGTGATTACAGCATATGTTTATCGTAATCAAAACAATGAAGTTTTAAAGGGAGAAAAAGACTATTTATGGGTGGTGTTTTTTGGATTTGCAGGTTATTATCTTGCAAGTTATTTTAATTTTGTTGGGCTTACATACATAAAAGCGAGTTTAGAGCGAATTTTCTTTTTTATATCCAACAATTGTTATTCTTCTTAATAGAGTATTTTTAAAACAGGCAATATCTAAAGTTCAAATGGGAGCTATTTTATTGACGTACTTGGGGATTGTTATAGCGTTTTCAAGTGAGGTTGCGATTTCTGGAACAGACACATATTTAGGAGGTGTTTTTATATTGCTTAGTACAATTACATATGCTTCATATTTAGTTGGTAGCGGATGGTTGACCTAAATTTGGAGTTATGAAGTTTACGGCTTATGCTATGCTTGTGTCATGCGTTTGTGTGTTTATTCATTATAGTATTATTAGAGATGTTAATCTATTTAGTTTTTCATGGGAAGTTTACGGATTAGGTTTTTTTATAGCAATTTTTGCAACTGTAATACCTTCTTTTTTGGTATCTGCATCTATAAAAATGATTAGCTCTTCAAATTTTGCTATTGTTGCAGGAATAGGACCAATTTCTACTATTATTTTGGCAGGTATTTTTTAAAATGAAACTTTAACTTTATTACAACTTTTTGGAGCTGTGGTGGTTATTGTTGGGATTCTGCTAATTTCATTAAAAAAAAGAGAAAAATCTTAAAATTAAGGTTCTCAACAAAAATATTTTCTATTGTTAATTACTTTGTAACGCTACTATTTCATTTTTTATTTGGTTGTCTTATATTAGCATGCAATCTTAATAATTCTCTAAAATTTAATGGCAGAACAATCCAATTATACCGAAGATAATATACGCTCACTAGATTGGAAGGAACATATTCGTATGCGTCCTGGAATGTATATTGGTAAACTTGGTGATGGATCTTCTCCAGATGATGGAATATATATTCTTTTAAAAGAAGTTTTAGACAACTCCATTGATGAGTTTGTCATGGGGGCCGGTAAGAATATCGAAATATCTATTCAAGGTACAAAAGTAATTGTTCGAGATTATGGTCGTGGCATTCCTTTGGGAAAAGTTGTAGATGTTGTTTCTAAGATGAATACTGGAGGGAAGTATGACTCTAAAGCTTTTAAAAAATCTGTAGGATTAAATGGTGTAGGTACAAAGGCTGTTAATGCATTGTCTTCTTATTTTAGGGTAGAATCTTCACGAGATGGAAAAAGTGCCTCGGCAAATTTTGAGCAAGGTAATTTGACCAATCAAGAATTTTTAGAAGAAACCTCTCGAAGAAAAGGAACTAAGGTTTCTTTTATTCCTGATGAATTAATTTTTAAAAATTATAAATTCAGGAGCGAGTATATTGTAAAAATGCTTAAGAATTATGTGTATTTAAACCCAGGGTTAACCATAATCTTTAATGGCGAAAAATATTTTAGCGAAAATGGATTAAAGGATTTATTAAGTGAGAAAATTAATGAATCAGATTTATTATATCCAATCATTCATTTACGAGGTGATGATATTGAAGTGGCGCTAACACACAGTAAAACACAATATAGCGAAGAGTATAATAGTTTTGTGAATGGGCAAAACACAACGCAAGGAGGAACACATTTAAATGCCTTTAGAGAAGCAATTGTAAGAACTATTCGTGAGTTTTATGGTAAGAATTATGATGCTTCAGATATTCGAAAATCGATAGTATCTGCGATAGCAATAAAAGTTATGGAGCCTGTTTTTGAGAGTCAAACAAAAACAAAGTTGGGTTCTACAGATATGGGGGGAGAGCTTCCAACAGTAAGAACTTATATTAACGACTTCCTTAAAAAATATTTAGATAATTATTTACATAAAAATTCTGATACTGCTGAAAGCATTCAGCGTAAAATTTTACAAGCAGAACGTGAGCGTAAGGAACTTTCTGGTATTAGGAAATTAGCAAAAGATCGTGCTAAAAAAGCAAGTTTGCATAATAAAAAATTGCGTGATTGTCGTGTGCATTTTGGAGACATTAAAAACGCAAGAAATTTAGAGTCTACTTTATTTATAACAGAGGGAGACTCTGCATCTGGTAGTATAACAAAATCTAGAGATGTAAATACGCAAGCCGTTTTTAGTTTAAAAGGAAAGCCCTTAAACTGTTACGGATTAAGTAAAAAAATTGTTTATGAGAATGAAGAGTTTAACTTACTTCAAGCCGCTTTAAATATTGAAGAATCTTTAGAAGATTTACGCTATAATAATGTGGTTATAGCAACAGATGCCGATGTTGATGGTATGCATATTCGTTTATTATTGATAACTTTCTTTCTTCAGTTTTTTCCTGAAGTTATAAAAGAAGGACATTTATATATTCTACAAACGCCACTATTTCGTGTAAGAAATAAAAAAGAAACTATTTATTGTTACACAGAAGAGGAAAGAAGAAATGCTTTAGAAAAATTAAAACCTAAACCTGAGATAACTCGATTTAAAGGATTAGGTGAAATTTC
Organism: uncultured Algibacter sp.; assembly: GCA_938003745.1. Classification (GTDB taxonomy): domain Bacteria; phylum Bacteroidota; class Bacteroidia; order Flavobacteriales; family Flavobacteriaceae; genus Postechiella. The sequence continues at coordinate 4,379 of CALKXS010000037.1, read as the reverse complement.
ACCAGATGAGTTTAAACATTTTATAGGTGACGATATTCGTTTAGACCCAATAATGTTGGATGATAACATGTCTATTGAAGATCTTTTATCATTTTACATGGGTAAAAACACACCAACAAGACAAGAGTTTATCATAGATAATCTAAAAGTAGAATTAGATTTAATTGAAGAAGAGAAAGCCTAATCCAGAATGATAGAAGAAGAAAATGACGATTTAACAAACGAACAAAATGAAGAGCCTCAAGAAACCATTACTCGTGTTACGGGTATGTATAAAGATTGGTTTCTAGATTATGCATCGTATGTTATTTTAGAACGTGCCGTTCCTGCAATAGAAGATGGTTTTAAACCTGTGCAGCGCCGTATCATGCATTCTATGAAAGATTTGGATGATGGGCGTTACAATAAAGTAGCGAATATTGTAGGTCATACCATGCAGTACCATCCTCATGGAGACGCTAGTATTGCTGACGCTATGGTACAAATTGGTCAAAAAGATTTGTTAATAGATACTCAAGGAAACTGGGGTAATATATTAACAGGAGACCGTGCTGCTGCATCTCGTTATATTGAAGCTCGTATTTCTAAGTTTGGATTAGATGTTGTTTTCAATCCTAAAATAACAGAGTGGCAAGCTTCATATGATGGACGTCGTAAAGAACCAGTAAATCTTCCTGTTATGTTTCCTTTACTACTTGCGCAAGGAGGTGAAGGTATAGCAGTAGGTTTATCAACTAAAATATTACCACACAATTTTATAGAACTTATTGATGCTTCTGTAAAATATTTACAAGGAAAGCGATTTATAATTGTTCCAGATTTTCCAACAGCAGGTGAAGCAGATGTATCTAATTATAATGATGGTTTAAGAGGAGGGAAAGTTAGGGTTCGTGCTAAAATTTCTCAACTTGATAAGAATACTTTAGTTATTACTGAAATTCCTTTTAGTACAACAACTTCTTCATTAATTGATTCCATTTTAAAAGCAAATGATAAAGGAAAAATAAAGGTTAAAAAGATTGAAGATAATACAGCAGCAGAGGTTGAAATTTTAGTGCATTTACCGTCAGGATTATCACCTGATAAAACCATTGATGCGTTATATGCTTTTACAAATTGTGAAACATCAATTTCGCCATTAGGATGTGTTATTGAAGATAATAAGCCTTTGTTTGTAGGAGTTGCAGAAATGTTAAGACGCTCTACAGATAATACGGTTCAGCTTTTAAAACAAGAGTTAGAAATAAGATTAGGTGAGTTTGAAGAGCAATGGCACTTTGCATCTTTAGAACGTATTTTTATTGAAAATAGAATTTATCGTGATATTGAAGAAGAAGAAACTTGGGATGGCGTTATTAATGCTATAGATAAGGGGCTTCAGCCACATATAAAACATTTAAAACGAGCTGTCACTAATGATGATATTGCACGTTTAACAGAAATTAGAATTAAAAGAATATCAAAATTTGATATTGACAAGGCGCAACAAAAAATTGATGCTTTAGAAGATCAAATAGCCGAAATAAAGCATCATTTAGCAAACCTTATAGAGTATTCTATAGCCTATTTTACAAGGCTTAAAAAAGAATATGGAGAAGGACGTGAGCGTAAAACACAGTTAAAAACGTTTGATGATGTAGATGCGACTAAAGTTGTTATTCGAAACACCAAATTATACGTTAACAGAGAGGAAGGATTTATAGGGACATCATTAAGACGAGATGAATATATAGGTGATTGTAGTGATATCGATGATATAATTGCATTTACCAAGTCTGGTAAAATGATGGTTACTAGAGTCGATTCTAAAACTTTTGTTGGTAAAGATATTATTCATGTAAAAGTCTTTAAAAAGAAAGATAAACGTACTGTTTATAATATGATTTATAAAGATGGAAAAAGTGGACCATCTTATATTAAAAGATTTTCTGTAACATCAATAACACGTGATAAAGAATACGATTTGGCAAACGGAAATAAAGGTTCTGTAGCCTTGTATTTTTCTGCAAACCCTAATGGTGAAGCAGAAATTGTTTCTGTACAACTAAAGCAAGCAGGTAGTATTAAAAAACTGAAATGGGATGTTGATTTTGCCGATATTCTTATAAAAGGACGTGTTTCTAAAGGTAATTTAGTAACTAAATATCCTATAAAAAGTGTAGAGTTAAAAGAAAAAGGTGTTTCTACCTTAAAACCTCGTAAAATATGGTTTGATGATACGGTACAACGTTTAAATGTTGACGGTAGAGGAGAGTTAATTGGAGAGTTTAGAGGTGAGGATAAATTGCTTATAATTTCACAGTTTGGAAAAGTAAAAACAGTAACTCCAGAGGTTACTATGCATTTTGATAGCGACATGATTGTTATGGAAAAGTGGATTCCAAAAAAGGCAATATCTGCTATTTATTTTAATGGTGAAAAAGAAATGTATTACGTAAAAAGATTTCTTATTGAACATGAAGGTAAGGAAGAATTGTTTATTTCAGATCATCCAAAGTCGCAATTAGAAATAGTATCTACAGATTGGAAACCTATGGCAGAAATTGTTTTTGCCAAAGAAAGAGGTAAAGACAGAAAAGAGAACTTAGAGATTAATTTGGAAGCGTTTATTTCTATTAAGGGATTGAGTGCTTTAGGTAATCAGTTAACAAAAGATAAAGTAAATCAAGTTAATTTATTGGATTCGTTACCATTTGAAGCTCCAGAAGAAGTGCATGCAGATGAGTTGGACGTTGTTGGAGAAGAGACTGTTGGTGGAGATAAGTCTGGTGAAGATGATGATGAGCCACAAATTACGCTGTTTTAGAATATTTAAGATACAGGTTTGATATGAACTTGAAGTTTGTTATGAATAAATTGACCCTCTTTTTCTCTTTTTCTCTTTTATTTGGTTGTGGATGTATCTTTTTAGTTGATAATTATTTATCATTTGGTTTTTCTATTTTATTGCCAGTTTTAGTAGTTATAAATTTCATATTGTTAATTTTTCAACTAATAAAAAAAAATAAAAATGTTATTTATCATTTTCTGAGTTTAATCTTATTTGTTTGTTTATTTCCTTTTTTTTTTCAATTTAGTTTTGGGTCTAATGAAAACCAAAAAAGCCTTTCCGTTTTAACTTATAATGTAAATGGCGTTTATAAGGAAAATAGTTTTTTATATAAAAAAAATGATAAAAAAATAATGGAATTTATTAAAGCTAAAGATGCCGATGTTCTTGTTTTTCAAGAGTTTTGGAATTTCGGCTTAAAACATTTTGAAGAATATCCATATCATTTTTTAGGATATCGAGAAGGCTATACCAAATCGCTGCAGGTGATATTATCGAAGTATCCTATACAAAATCAGGAGTTTATTGATTTTCCTAATACTGATAATAATGCTATGTATGTTGATATATTATATAAAGGAGAGATGATACGTATTTATAATCTCCATTTTGAATCTTTTGGAGTAAATGTAAACTCAGAATTAGTAAGTTTTCAAAAAATGAAATTTTTATTATCTAAGATTAATAATGTTCAAAAAAAACGAAAGAAACAAAGAGAATTAATAACAAAAGACCTTTCGGTATTTGAAGGAAAAAGTGTTGTTTGTGGAGATTTTAATAGCACACAGTTTTCTAGTACATATAAAAAAATATTAAAAGGAAGAAAAGATACTTTTATAGAAAAAGGATTTGGGCTTGGTACTACATATAGTTTATTAGGTTATCCATTAAGGTTAGATTATGTTTTGCCAGATAACGAGTTTGAGGTTTTATCACATGAAAATTTTAAATTAGACTTTTCTGATCATGAACCAGTGTTGACTAGATTAAAATTAAAATAAGCTATTCAGGAAGGTATATTTGACACTATCCTATAAAGTGTGTAATTTTAAAATATAGAGGGTTTAACTTTTTTAAAGTTGAACCCTTTTTTCAAATATAGTCAAAAATTGATTTAGTATAATTCCCCAATTTCTAATTGGCATAGTCCATTTTTTAGTTGATTCTCTCAAGGCTAAAAAAGTGGATTTCATTACAGCTTGACCTGTAGGAAAAAAGAGTGTATTTTCTAATCTTACCATTTATGTTTTCAATAAGATTAGTAGTGTAAATAATTTTTATAATCTCTACAGGGAATTCATAAAAAGCGTTGATTTCTAACCAGTTATCCCTCCAACTTTTAATGGCATAAGTATATTTAGATTCCCATTTTTGAACGAAATTATTTAAAGCAGCTTCGGCAGCCTCTCTTGTGGGAGCATCATAGATGTTTTTCATGTCTTTAGAGAATTCTTTTTTATCTCTCCACACTACATATCTACAGGCATTTCTTATTTGATGTACCATACAAATTTGTGTGGTTGATTCGGGGAATACATTTTTGATAGTT
>CALKXS010000036.1 GCA_938003745.1 uncultured Algibacter sp. | reverse complement strand
CCTTGAAAAATGAATATGATATTGAACAAAAATGAAGCAACAATGGAAAAAACTTTAAAGAACTTCATATCGTTATAATGCAATTAAAATCTTGGCTGAGAGCAATTCCTACTCATGTTACTAAATGGCATATACAAGCTTACTTTGATGAATTTTGCTTTAGGATTAATCGTTCTCAATTTAAAAACAGTGTTTTTCATAAAACAATAGAAAGAATGGTTCTTGCTAAACCAATATATCAAGAAAATATAAAACAGACACTAAGTGTGTAACTCAATTAATTAAACCGAAGATACTTTGAAGATAAACTCTTTGATAGACTTGTAATAGCAAATATTACTGGATTATGAGTGAAAACGGATATTCAAAATAATAATAATAATAATAATAGGTGATGGCACCTCTAATTACTGTAATGGTAATAACTCCAAATTCGCTTCAGACAATCCTAATAAAGCTGTTGTATCACTTCAAAACTCTAAATTAATAAATTACAACACTTTTATAAAGGTTCAAGACGAGTTAACAAAAGTTTATTATGAATTACGAGATAATTATAGTACAAATATTTTTAAAAAAAAGTCAGACAAATTATCTAAATCTGAAATTAAAATATTAAGAGATGTATATCCTTTAATACTATCAGAAGCAGAAATAAACTAATAAATTATTAAGCATTGTTATAAAGCGGCAACTTTATAACAATGCTTCTTTTTATTTTAAATTATAACATTCTATATTTTTTATAAGCTTCTCTTCTACCCTTTTGGTTTGGCGCATAATAAGTACTTAAATAATTTACTATAACAGCTTCATTAGTTCCTAAATTCCATAAATTTTGAGTGTCTTGCATCCAACGTATTATACTAATCCACCCCCCTTTTGTTGCACGATTTTGCATAACTAATTTTGCCGAATGACATGGCGTACAACTAATAACAACTTCTTCCAACCCTTTTCCATTAATAAAGCCTGTTGGTAGATGGACTCCATTTTTAATATCATTTTTAATATCATTTTTATTAGTATATAACAAAAACACAACCTTTTGATTTTTAATACATTAAGTTATATTTTTTTAATTACTCCTGTATAACCTGGAGAATCATCAGTTACTAATTCACAGATAAACTCAGGTTTAATTGTTTTTTCTGCTCGATGGGACATATATAAAATAGCCGTATTACTTTCTGCGACTATTTTATTTATTAACTCTGAAAATATCTCAGCATCAACATCATCTAATCCATTTATAGGCTCATCCAAAACCAATAAAGGGGGCTGTTTCACCATTGCTCTTGCTATTAGGACCAATCTTTTATGTCCGTCAGATAAATACTTAAAACTTTCATCTTTAATTTCAAACATATTTAATAATCATAACCAATGATAAGCAATATTAATTCGTCTTTCATTTAGGCATTTATAAAGACCTATAGAATCTAGGAAACCTGATATTATCATGTATGTTCTCAATAGAATCTTTTCTTTTAAAGCCTATTAACATATCTGAAGAGAAAAAACCTAAATATTTTTTTTGAGTTACACATTTAGTGTCTGTTTTATATTTTCTTGATATATTGGTTTAGCAAGAACCATTCTTTCTATTGCTTTATGAAAAATACTGTTTTTAAATTGAGAACGATTAATCCTAAAGCAAAATTCATCAAAATAAGCTTGTATATGCCATTTAGTAACATGAGTAGGAATTGCTCTCAGCCAAGATTTTAATTGCATTATAACGATATGAAGTTCTTTAAAGTTTTTTCCATTGTTCCTTCATTTTTCAAGGGTTCATATCCTCTCCATCTATCAGTGATTACTTTTGTAGTTTTACAAATATACGCTTCAAATATAGGGGCTAGTGATTTAGCCGAATAATCATCGATAGCTTTTACATAAACTCTTTTAATTTGGTTTTTATTACTTAGTTCTACAGCTATTACAGCTTTTTCTTTTTAGAATCGTAACTTCTTCCTTGTTTCCCTTCTTCTTTTCCTCCAACGGTAAATTCATCTACATGAACCAATTTTGATAATGGATATTTCTGGCTACTTTTCATTGCTTTTCTAAGTTTCTGCATAAAAAACCAAGCAGTACCTTGTCGGATTTCAAAGCGTTTACCCATCTGAATACTTGAGACACTTTTTGAACTCGTGCTCATTTCAAAAACTACACAAAAAGCTTTTTGTAAGCCAAATTTAATCTTGTGAAATAAGGTATTTGCCGTTGAACTTTCCACATGATTACACTTATAGCAATGATATCTATAACCTGATTTCTCACAACCTTTATCATGACCGCATTTTGAACATATAAAACCGCCTGACTATTTTATTTTTGACAAATATGCTTTACATGCTTCATCATTGGGTAGTTCTTTTATAAAGTTTGGTATACTTTGACATTCAAAATTATCCATGTTATTCATTTTAAAGGCTTTAAAATACAGAATTTAAATGACTAACTCAATAATTCATTTTAATATGCTTAAAAATTAAACCTAAGAAGCATGAATTTTAAAAAACATTTAATGATAACAAAACATCATTGACAACGTGATATATTTATCAAAATAGATCAAGGACAATGTACGAATAAAAAAGCCTGTATTAGCAGGCTTTAATAACTTAAATAATCTTGTTATTTATTATCGAACAAGCTTTTTATACTTAATACGTTTTGGCATTAAATCACCACCTAAGCGTTTCTTCTTATTTTCTTCGTATTCACTAAAACTCCCTTCAAAGAAGTAAACTTGAGAATCGCCTTCAAATGCTAAAATATGCGTACATATTCTATCTAAAAACCATCTATCGTGAGATATTACTACAGCACAACCTGCAAAGTTTTCTAAACCTTCTTCTAAGGCTCTTAATGTATTAACATCAAGATCATTGGTAGGCTCATCTAGTAGTAATACATTACCTTCTTCTTTTAACGTCATTGCTAAATGCAAACGGTTACGCTCACCACCAGAAAGTAATTTTACTTTTTTGTTTTGTTCTCCTCCTGAAAAATTAAATCGACTTAAATACGCTCTAGAATTTACTTCTCTCCCCCCCATTAAAACCAATTCTTGCTCGTCACTAAAATTTTGCCAAATTGTTTTTTCTGGATTTATATTAGTATGACTTTGATCTACATATGCGATTTTAGCGGTTTCACCTACCGTAAATTTACCTTTATCAGGGGTTTCTTCTCCCATTATCATTCTGAAAATGGTAGTTTTACCTGCACCGTTAGGTCCAATAACACCAACTATCCCAGCTTGTGGTAAGTTAAAATTTAAATCGTCATAAAGTAATTTATCATCATACCCTTTGCTAACTCCAGTCGCTTCAATAACATTTGTTCCTAAACGTGGACCGTTAGGAATATAAATCTCTAATTTTTCGTCAAGTTGTTTTTGATCTTGACTCATTAATTTATCGTAGTTCTTCAAACGTGCTTTTTGTTTTGTTTGACGACCTTTAGCGCCTTGACGTACCCAGTCTAACTCACGTTCTAATGTTTTTTGACGTTTAGAAGCCGTTTTACTTTCTTGTGCCATTCGCTTAGATTTTTGATCTAACCAAGATGAGTAGTTCCCTTTCCAAGGAATACCTTCACCTCTATCTAACTCTAAAATCCAACCTGCAACATTATCCAAAAAATATCTATCATGCGTTACAGCAATTACAGTTCCTTTATATTGCGCTAAATGATGCTCTAACCAATGTACAGATTCAGCATCCAAGTGATTGGTTGGCTCATCTAATAATAATACATCTGGCTCTTTTAATAATAAACGACATAAAGCTACACGACGTTTCTCACCTCCAGATAGTACATCAATTTTCTTATCGGCATCTGGCGTGCGTAATGCATCCATAGCAATTTCTAACTTCGTATCTAATTCCCATGCATTAGCTGCATCAATTTGATCTTGAAGTTCGGCTTGACGGTTCATTAACTTTTCCATCTTATCAGCGTCTGAATACACTTCTTCCAATCCAAATTGATCGTTAATGCTATTGTATTCGTCAAGAATAGCTACAGTTTCAGCAGCACCTTCTTTTACAACTTCCATAACTGTTTTTTCTGGATCTAACTGTGGCTCTTGCTCTAAAAACCCAACAGAATAATCTTGTAAAAATGTTACATCTCCTTGGAAATTTTTATCAACTCCTGCTACAATTTTTAATAAAGTAGATTTACCAGAACCATTAAGACCTAAAATTCCGATCTTAGCTCCGTAAAAGAAACTTAAATGTATATTTTTTAATACCGGTGTATTTGCGCCCGGAAATGTCTTGGTTAAACTCGACATTGAAAAAATTATTTTTTTATCGTTACTCATTATAACCCTATATTATTTTCTATTAAAATTAGTTAAACACGTCCTTTTAAGGCATTAAACACCCATGCTACAGCAAAAAAACCAAGACCAACAGCTCCAAATCCCCATCCAGCTACATCATCATATCTAAAAGCGCCTAAGCCCATAAGCAAAAGCCCCATCAAAATCATTATCCATGTCGCCCAAGCTAAAACTGTATTTTTATTCATTGTCATAATCTATATCTTATTTTTTTTGGTGGTTAGTCTAAACGCAAATATCGCATTTTTAAATAAAAAAGCATTCATAAATAGATGCTTTTTGCTATCAACCAAACTTAAAACTATTACATGGGCACTTCCATAACCTTATCATAAGTAGCAATAGCATCTCTAGAATTTATAATCACTCCGTTTATTTCAACAGCTCCTTCAAAAACAAAAATATAAATACTGTTTTATTCTGTTTTAATAATTAAATCAAGACTAGCATTAACTTCTAAATCACTTCTATAAATATAAACTTGTTGATTTATTAGTAATGCCTCACCTTTAAAATTATCCTTCTGTTTTTCAATAGTTTGCAATTTACTCCCTCTATTAATAGCTTCAAATTTGCATCTCTCATAGCTTGGAATAACTCTCATTTCCTCTAGTATAATCCAGATTTGAATAAAATTAACAGCATCAGTTTTACTATCATTAAATTCTGAGTGTGTTAACCCTGTACCAGTACTCATTACTTGTATTTCTACAACTTCAATAACTCTTTTATTATCCATACTATCCTTATGAGATAAAGTTCTTTTTAGAGCAACAGAAATAATTTCCATGTTTTTATGCAGATGTGTACCAAACCCTATTTTAGGTTTTACATGGAGTACTTACCTTTATTCGAACATAATCTTAAAGATTCTAAGACAGAAATAAATATCTTGAAATTATGAAAAAACGCGTTCACAAATCAAAGTTTAAAAAGGAAGCCATTCGATTAAGTTACCAACGGGTAAATATTAAATAATTAGCAGAAGAATTAGGTATTGATTGATATCCAACGTATCTACAAATAACTAAAAAATTCAAAGAAAGAACTTCATAGCCTGAATATAAAATTATCTAATCCTAATTGTGCTAACATTGTTGCTCATAAAAAAGTACAAAAACAATTAAAAGAGACTCAAATAGAACTTGAAATATTTAAAAAAGCCATTCACATTTTTCCCAAGAAAGATAGGGTATTATCAAGTCATAGCGAATCATAAAGAATTACATTCCATCGAAAAAATGTGTAATGTGTTAAAAGTGGGTAGGAGTTGTTATTATCGTTGAGACCTATAAGTCTTGTAAACAATTTTTAGAGAATCAACACTATACTACAATTTATAAAACAAGAATTTGAAGTAACTACAGATGCTAATCACAATGAATCTATTTGTAAAAATGTATTAAATAGATATTTTAAAATGACCCGTTTGAATCAAGCTTGGGTTTCTGATATTACTTGTATTAAAACAGCTAAAGTAATTGATCTATTTTAATAAAAACAAACTATTTAATCACCCAAAGTATGAGTAGAAAAAGAAATTGTTGGGATAATGCAGTAGCAGAAAGCTTTTTTAAAACATTAAAAACCAAAATGATTTATAACAACAAATTTAAAAATCAACAAAAAGCTAAAATAGCTGTATTTTGAATATATTGAAATTTGGTATAATTGTAAAATACTACATTCACCCTTAAAATAAAAAACACCATATCAAATGGAAATCAAATTTTATAAATGTATTAAAGAAGGCTTAGAGGGGTATTTAATCTACATTTAGAAAAAAAATGATTTGGTTAATAAATAAAACTATTCTACCCCTTCAATAATCATTTTTGCTAGTTGAGCAATTTTATCAAATTGTTCAACTAGTGTTAAATTAGAATTATCAATTATTATTGCATCTTCTGCTTTTACAAGCGGGGAATCTTTTCTTGTTGTATCAATATGGTCTCTTTCTTTAACATTTTTTAAAACAGCATTGTAAGTAACATGATCTCCAAGTTCTATTAACTCATCATAACGTCTTACTGCTCTTTTCTCTGCAGAAGCAGTCATAAATAGTTTCAACTTAGCATCTGTAAATACAACCGTACCAATATCTCTACCATCCATTACAACACCTTTATCTTTTCCAAGAACCTGTTGCTGTTCTACTAATTTCCTACGAACTTCTGATACTGATGCTATTTTACTAACAAAACTTGAAACTTCTAATGAGCGAACTTTTTTCTCTACGTTAACATCATTTAAATAAACTTCAGCAAAACCAAGAGATTCATTAAATTTAAAACTTATTTTTATTTGTGGTAATTGATAAATAAGCGCCTCTTTATTAAAATCATCAACATTAATCAATTCATTTTGCATAGCATAAAATGTTACAGCTCTATACATCGCTCCAGTATCAACATAAATATATCCTAAATGTTTTGCTAATTGTTTTGCGACCGTACTTTTTCCTGTTGACGAATAACCGTCTATTGCTATAGTAATTTTATTCATTGAATGATAATCATGTAAATAATATGGAGACTACAAAACTAATCGTTTTCTTTTTTAGTCCTCTTTAAAATTTTTATTTTATTGTAAATCTATCTGAAGACCAAAAAAGCTAGCATTAGCTGCACTAGTATATTTTGCGTGTGTATAACTAAACCTCATTTTATTTAGTTTTATAGAAAAACCAGCAGATAGTCCCGAAAAATTACGTTGCTCTACAATTCGCAATTCTTCACTTCTTCTAAAATTATAACCTAACCTAATATTAAATCCTTTATCAGGGAATAGCTCAGCTCCTAATATTGTATGACGAATGACTTGTCCTAGAAATCCAATTTTTTCTGAAGATTGGTTTCCTCCTAAATCACTAGCAGCACGTGCCGGGTTAGGCCTTGCAATGGGCCAATCTTGAAGATTCTCAAAAGTAATGTGCCACCTAATTGGTACATGTTCTAAAGTTTGGGACATTCCAAAAGCAACTTCAAACGGTATTTTTTCTTTTAGACCGGCGTAAGTTGTTATTTGTGCACCAAAATTTCTAACTACTAAAGAGGCATTAAAATCTATGTCTTCATTTATATAAAGGACACTCAAATCTGTAGCTGCTCCAAAAGAATTATATTGCTCTAGTTTAGAGGTAATTAATTTGATATTGGCTCCAAAATAAAAATCTGAATACCCTATTTGTGCTGCATAACCAAATGAAAGAGCTGCCTCATTACCTGTAAAGGTTCCTGTAGAAATCCCATTCTCATCATACCCATCAAAAGATCCATAATTAATATAAGTCATTCCTATATGAAACGTTTGTGTTCTTCTATCTAAAGTATAAGCATATGCTGCGGTACCATAACTTATTCCTCCCAAATAATTAGTATAATTCACAGCCAATTGATTATCCATATCAACATTAATAGTTGCTGGATTATAAAGTGCTTGTGTTACATCATAATCAACGTTGGTTAAAACTTTTCCACCCAATGCGGCTTGACGCGGAGACGATACCAAATTTAAAAATTGATATGTAGTTTCTCCACCAACTTGAGCATTAGCTAAAACACCAGTAAACAAACAAAAAATAGTAATAATTTTTCTTAACATATAGAGTACAAAGTAACTAAATCTATCTTAAAACGTTGGCATATATTATTTATTTTATTCTCATTGGAAATGATTCTATAATAATTTATTCAATAATCAGAAACTCTAATTCTACCCAAAAAGAGTTTCGCTTAAATCGAGGCTATTTTGTAAAGTCTATAGAGCCCAGTAGTTAAATTGGTATCTTAATGTCTAACAAAGACATTAAGATTATGTATATATTTAAAGGTTAAAGTCATCTAGAGTTCTCTTATCGCTTTAAAACAGATGACGATTATAAAGAATATTTGGATCAGCTTAAAACTAAAATACCATTTAAATGTACTAGATATAATCATAGAATTTGCCAAACACGTACTGATTTTTCTAGGCAATGTAATATTCGTATACTTACTGAATCGGCAACAGCAGAAACCTTATTTCGTAAGGTTAAATATAGTATAAGAAAAGACTTCTTTTATCTATTTTGGGATGTCTTCAAGCAGAATTCATCCAATGGATGTCGATGTTCATGTAGATGAATTTATAATAGAAGGTAGAGAACAAGAAAAATAGGATAAAGCTATGATATCAGAAAAAAGAAAGCCGTTACAGCGGTTCAACTTACTCGATATGGAAAGGTAAAAGAATGTGTGCCATGAAAACAGATGATTTCTCAGGACAACCATTGCAATATATTTTTGTCAATCCTATTTAGTCGAAACGCAAAAATTACAGCAGATAAATGAAGGTGTTGTCATCCTATTTCAAAAGCTTACAACATAACTCAAATAGAAAGTAATGGAGTGTTGAATTAAAGTACTTCGACCATGATACATCAAGTGAAATCATGGCTAAGAATAACTTATTCTGGGGTTAGTGATAACAATTTAAACAGATATTTCAATGAATTTTGTTTTAGAGTCAATAGGTAACAAAGTAAAGCTAAAATATTTAATAACTGATGTTACGCAATAAAGTATTAAATTTCTAATATGAATGTTAATAACCTTTTGGATTTGATTACATGGCATTACGAACATTGTAGTGGAAAAAGTGTGAAAGGAGTAAATTTTATTAGTTCATTTTATTACAGTCCGCAACACGAAATAGGTTTACCTGCTGGTGTTGAATATGTAATTAAAGACCAAGAACAAATAGATTCAAAGGGAAAAATCAGAAAAAAAAGCAAGACTACTAAAAATGAAATGCTGCGAAGTTTAGTACAACAAGCAGATTATAATATTGGTTTTAAATATGTGCTAGCC
>CALKXS010000035.1 GCA_938003745.1 uncultured Algibacter sp. | reverse complement strand
ATTACAGTTTTGTTCCATTTAAGTGGCATAAGAACCTTTAAACATTACTATATTGAGTATGTTCAAAAACAGCTTAAACAAGAGTTTCCAAATACAGTTTCCTATAATCGTTTTGTTGAATTAATGCAGTCTAACATACTTCCATTAACCTTATATATGAAAACTTGCTGTTTAGGTAAGTGTACTGGGATTTCTTTTATAGATTCTACACCGATAAGAGCTTGTAATAAAAAACAAATAAATCAGAATAAGGTATTCAAAGGTATTGCTAATATTGGCAAATCAACAATGGGGTGGTTTTATGGGTTTAAGCTGCATATCATTATAAATGATAAAGGCGAACTACTTGATTTCATTATAACTCAAGCTAATATAGATGATAGAACACCTTTGAAAAAAGACAACTTTTTAAAGAAGATTTTTGGCAGTCTATACGCGGATAAAGGCTACATTTCTAAACAACTCTCAGCCTTATTATTCGACCAAGGATTACATTTAATTACAGGAATAAGAAACAATATGAAAAATGTAATAATGACTATGAGAGACAAAATATTACTCAGAAAACGATCTGTTATTGAAACTATAAACGACCAGCTTAAAAAAATAGCGCAAGTCGAACATTCTAGACATAGAAGCTTTGGTAATTTTATTACTAATTTAGTGGCTAGCCTTATTGCTTATTCTTTTCAAGAAAAGAAACCAACTATTAAATTTGAAACACAAAACACTACTCAATTGGCGCTTTTTTTTTAAATCCTTAGGTCGAATTCAGGTTTGTAACTGTTTATTTAATAGGGCTATTTCTTTTTGTTCATCTATTAATTTTGGCTTCCCTCAACCTGGAAAACTGTTCTTTCCATAATCGTGCGATTCTTTTCGACAACGGTGTAATACTGAATATGGAATGTCTAATTCTTCACATATCTATTTTGTGTTACATCAGGCATAACTTAATTCTACTGCTTTTTGTTTAAATGATGGACTCTAAGTCCTGTTTCGTTTTTTAATGATTCAAAGTTAATTTTTATAGCTCTAAATCTCGCAACCTTATGTTCAGTCTAATATAGGAAACCCAATTACTAGATACCACTATTAAATCTTCGATCAATAAAGGGACTAAAAAATTATAAGTCTTATTTATGCACTGCACTTTGTGTACAAGAACAATTGCTAATACCTTGTAAGAAGTCTAAACCAATAGTAACTACATGTGTTCCTGAATTAAAACCAGATAGCGTATTTGTAGTTACTTGGTAGGCATACCCAAAATAAAATATATTCTTTTTAAATCCTACCATTGGTCCTATATTTAATGGTTTTAAAAGCTGATCATTAAGAAAACGATATGAAATACCCACCCAATAATAATCTTCGTTTCTATTGTACTTTCTAAATTTAAAACTTACATCAGTACTAGAACGTTTATCACTACTAAACATTTGATAGTATATAGATGGTTCATACTCTATTCTACTTTTTTTAGGACCTTTAAATGTATAACCTGAATATATTTGATAATTTGTAAGTTGATTAGGTTCTGCAATACGAAGAGCGTCATCAAACTTCTTCTCTAAAATATTATTAGCATTAAAACTTAAAAAATAACCATGATTTCTATATAAAAAACCAGCATCAAAATTACTATTTGTTGTTGATCTATTATCAGTAACAAATGGATCTAACGTTGGATTTTCATATGTTGTATTAAAATTTTGAATATCAATTTTAAAATTATTTATATTATAAGAAATCCCAAAAGATAGATATTGTTTAGTGTAATAATCTAAAGTTAAATGGTGAGCAAAAGAAAATTTGGCTCCTGTCTGTATCGTATTACCATTTTTATCATTATAAAACGATACACCAATACCAGATCTATCTGCTATTCTAAAATCTGCATATATAGATTGATTATCTGGAGCATTTCGAATACCAACCCATTGGGTTAAAGCATTTGCTCTTATTTGTAAATTATCTCCAATTCCTGCATATGTTGGGGAAATAACAAAATTATTATCTGCCAAATATTGTGTAAAAACTGGCAAATTTAACTCTTGTCCATAGCTTCTAGCTATGAATAAGAGTAATACATACGTAATTATTTTTCGCATATTAGTATCTTTTTTTTGAAGGGTATCATCTAATATTCATTATCTGTATAAAGTGAAGTACCCAACAAATTCACCATCATATTTCTTATCATTCAATTTCACAATATACCAATAATCTCCTGTTGGTAATTCAACTCCATTATATTTGCCATCCCATTTCTGTCCATATGACATTGTTGCTATTTTACGTCCATATCTATCAAAAATATCATAGGTAAGGTTTTTATATTGTGTTGTACATCCTGGTCCCCATTCATCCATATTCCCATCATTATTTGGTGTAAAATAATTAGAGATACAAACATCAATGAATTCAAAAGACTTAGTTGCTTCTACAATACATCCTTTACTATCTGTTACAGTTACTGTATAATCACCTGATTCATATATTAAAAATGTA
Source organism: uncultured Algibacter sp. (assembly GCA_938003745.1). Classification (GTDB taxonomy): domain Bacteria; phylum Bacteroidota; class Bacteroidia; order Flavobacteriales; family Flavobacteriaceae; genus Postechiella. The sequence continues at coordinate 14,965 of CALKXS010000035.1, read as the reverse complement.
TTTCTACTTCCATAATCTTCTCCGTTTAAAGCGTATGTATATGGACTAGATCCTCCACTAGTCACTGCTACAATTTCATTCAGTCCTCCATTTTCTAATAGCAAGCCTAAAGGTTGGAATGTATCAATAACAAAAGGTACTCCTAAATTTGTAGTTTTAATACAACCGTTAGGATGACGCACATCTATACTATGCGATCCAACTGTTAAGTTTGTAAAGACGCCATTACCTGCTGTAAAAGGATTTCCATCTAAAGAGTATTCTAAATCGATAATATCATCTATACTTGAATCTACTGTTACTGTGACAGTATTTGTAACCGTATTTATATTATTAATCAAATCATTTGTGCAACCATAATCTATATCAACAATAGGATCTAACGTTATCGATTCTGGAAAAGGAATAGCAAAAGGACCATCTCCGCCACAATTTGTGCTATCCAAAATATAAACCATTTTTTCACCACCAGACAAACCAGTAAATGCATATGTATTTACACCTAATGGTAATGTAACATAAGTAATATCATCTAAGCTCACACTATATGGTGGTTCACCTCCAGTAATCTCTATACTAAATGAGCCATCAATATCATCATTACAGGGTGCTTCATCAATTATAGTGTAACCAATCAAACCTAACAGATCAGGTTCATCTATATTAAAGTCGTAGATTTCAAAACATCCTAATTCATCTTGAACTACAACTTGATAAGTGCCAGGAGCTAAATCTTCAACTGAAGCAACATCAAAAAATTGATCTAACCTTGGTGATATTGCATATTTTATTATTCCTGTGCCAGTACCGGGAGTAACATTAATTTCTAACATCCCATCATTTTCTCCGTTACACGTTACATCAATTGGATTGAAATTAACCTCCATACCATCATTTGGAGCATTAATTATTGCATTTTCTATTGCTGGTGTACAATTTTCACTCTCTACTCGTACTTGATAATTACCAGCAACCAGTTCAGTAAATACTCCAGGACTATTTTGTGTTGCTGTTGGAAGATCATTTCCAAAGCCATCAACTAAAGTATATGTATATACACCTTCTCCTCCCTCGGCTATTGCAATTATTATCCCTGTATTATCACCTTCACATTTAATAACCGAATTACTTGCATCTATATTAAGTATTAATGGTGGTAAAGGGTCTATTGTTATTTGATTTGAGACGCTAGCTGTACAACCATTAACATCTCTAATATAATATGTATAATCACCTACGGTTACAGGAAATGTAGTCAAATTAGTGAAAGTTCCTATAATTGTGGTGAAATTTGAAGTATTACTATACTCATAATCTCCTGTTCCACCTGATGCACTTAATGTTAGTGTTGCATCATCAATACAAGTTATAGATGTTGCTTTTACTAACCTAGACTGGATTAGCGTTGGCTGATCTATAATTACATCTGGCGAATTAAAACTACAATTATACCCATCTGTAATAGTTACTCTATATGTTCCTGCTCCTAAATTATTAAATACTGATAATGTTTGTGGACCGGAAACACTTGGCACCGGTAAAATAGTATTAAGTATATAAGTATAATTACTTCCTTGACCTCCTATTACATTATTAATGGTAATTGATCCATTTGAATCACCAAAACAAGATAATATATTAGTATTTGCAGTTACAACTCCATTTATTGCTATAGGAATAATTAATGATACAGGTTCTGACACAATACACCCTCCTGCATCCCTAACATTAACAATATAGTTTCCTGCAGATAAATCTCTAAACGTACCATTAGAAGAATAAGCTACAGTTGCATCTCCTGCTAATTCATACATATAAGTTCCCCAACCACCATTAGCAACAGCTGTAATTGTTCCGCTATTATTATCACAAGTAACATTTGATGTTTCTATAGCTGATAATGTTAATGCCTCTACAGGTGAATTTATTATAACACTTCCTGAGGCTGAACAAAAAGGACTAGATGTTTCTGTTATTACTACATTATATGTTTCTGCTAGAAGTCCTGCAACAATTTCAGGGTTAGTAGTCGTATTAGCAACAACTGGGCCTCTTACTGAAACTCTTAGACTATCAAATACTTCATAAGTATATGCTCCTGTATAACCATTTACATTAATTTCAAACGAACCATTATTAGCACCAAAGCAAGTTACTGGATTTCCTATTGTTGTAAATGTTAGTGGTATAGCTTCTGGAACAACAATCGACATCTCTTCCGTACATAATGTTGAATTATCTGTAATGGTTATAACATAATTTCCAGATGGTACCCCAGAAAACACATTTTCAAATAAAGTTATTGAAGGTGAAATCGAATTTATTCCGTAAGAGTAAGATCCTGAACCTCCAGATCCTGTTATTGTAATTTCGCCATCATCATTATTACAGGTTGGTAAAGCCGAAACTGACGGTATTATTCCTAATGGAGCTTCAATTATTACCGTTTCTAAATTACCGCAACCATTAGCGTCATGTATCTCAATAGTATGAGTTCCTGAAACTAAATTAGTTATAGTAAATGGTATTGCTCTTGTTTGGAAAGCACCACCATCAATACTATAACTATAAGGGGCAATTCCTGGTGTAGTTAATGTGACATCTATTTCAAAGTTACCTTCGGTTACTATGCATTGGTTATTTACTATAACAGAAATAATAGGTTCTGGGTCTTGTATTAAAGCTAAAACTAGAGGCGTACTTTTAATACAACCATAAGCATCTTTAACATGTGCATAATAATTACCGGCATCTCTATTAAATACATTTGCAGCATTCCATAATGGATCTGTTGCCAAAGGAGGTGTTGCAGATGTAGTCAATTGATATAGGTATGGAGCTGTACCTCTATTTGCTACTGCGCTTATTACTCCAGAACTTGGATTACAATTTGCATTATTATTTATAGCCGCCGAAATTTCTAAATCTTCAACAGATTCTCTAATCTCGAAAATAACAGACGCAGATTCACAACTATTAAAAGCTCCTGTTCCGTTTTCAGTAAATCTAATATAATATTGTCCCGGAGCTAATGTTCCTGGAGATGGTGTTGTAACAGTTTCTGGTGTTCCAAAAGTGACAGGCAAATTTATAACTCCGCTTTCTGAAACATTTGTAAAAGCTCTAAAAACCTCATAATCAACAGATGTTGTTGTATTATTAAAATTATCAATAGTAAAGGTAACACTTCCATTATCTTCTCCACTACAAAGCACATTGTTTGGAGTTACACTAGATGTTAAAGATGACGCTGGATCTATTGCTGCATCTGCAGATTTCACAAAATAACAATTAGTCGTTAAATCATGCACAACAAAAGTATATATAACACCTGGAGTTAAACCTGTAAAGGTTTTTCGAGCTGGAAAACCTATATCAGAAGGTAAATATGTTAATGCGTAAGGGATTGTATTAAACTCTAAAATACCAAACTCATAATTTCCACTACCAAGAGCCGAAATAGCTGTTATTTCTGCAGTACCACCTAATCTACAATCTGGAACAACTGTATTAACATCAATCTGTAAATCTGAAGGTGGCGAAGCCATCACTATTTGATTAGAAAAGTTACATCCATTTGCATCGACAACACTTATTGTATATGTACCAAAATTAATAATATTAAATGTGTGATCTTCTCCAGTTAAAGCAGAATAAGGGCTTCCCGGTATAATATCTCCGAAATTGTTCTTTATATGATAAGTATATGGACCTGTACCTCCCATCAAATTTTCTATAGTAATCTCTCCTAAACTTGATCCTCCGGGATTATTACACGTTATATCTACTTTATCCAAATTAAAGCTTATAGGATTAGGTTCAGAAATTAGAATAGTTTCAACATATGTACAAGAATTAGAATCTGCTATGGTCACTTCATAATTACCTACAGGCAAGCCACTTGTTTGGGTTCCATAGTTAGTACTTGTATCGGTATTTGTAACGTTAATAGTAAAAGCAGGGGTACCTACAGCATTATTTATTGTTACATCTATAGCGGCGTTAGAATCTCCATTACATAAAATAAATTGTGTTTGCATTAAACTTATTTCTGGATTTGAAATTGCATTAATAGTTTCTATGGCAGATTCTACAATACAATTATTAGCATCTGTTATTTGAAATTGATAAGTTCCATTTGTTGCAGCGGTATGCGTAAATGTTCTTCCTGTAATAGGAATGGTAGCTCCATAACCACCAGAATTAAAAGAAAGCGCATAAGTAAACGGTGCTGTACCTCCAGAAATATTACCCGTAATAATTCCGTCTGGTGAAGCTGTACAATCTAAACCTTTAGTTAAAACTGTTCCAACTGTTAAAGCTGGTAATGGTGCAATTGTAAAGGACTCACTATAAACACAATTATTTATATCTCTAACTTGAAATGTATAAGTGTCTGGTGATAAACTAGAAAATACATTTGAATTTTTATATCCAGTTGTTGCTGATATTGGCGCAATTATTTGGTACTCTAAAGTCCCTACACCTCCTGTAGCTGTTAAAGTCACATCTGAAACAAGAGCTGGACAACTTAAAGGTGTATTATTAAAACCTAAATTTGTTGGCGGATTTAGAGCATTAATAATAATTGGGGCTAATACTGTAGTACAGTTGTTAGCGTCTCGTATTGTTACCGTATAAGTTCCGTTTGTTAAATCTAAAAATCTTGTTCCTGGTTGAAATGTAATTCCATTTAAACTATAAAAGTATGGTTCTGTTCCTCCTGAAACACTTGAAACTGTAATTATGCCTGTTCTATCACAAGTATAAGAAGTTGTTAATGTAGCTGTTCCTGAAATAGCAGTAACTGCATCTATTGTTATAGTTTCTGCTGTTGTAGTACATATATCTCCAGCAGTTGTATATTGAACAATAACCTCATAACTTCCAGATGCAAGTCCTGTAAATACTGGGGAATTCACAAAAGTAACTCCATTATCAATACTATATTGTAAAGTATTTCCATTCGCATTAGATACGTTTATGTTTATAGCTCCAACATTTCCATCATCTGAACATAAAATATCAGTTTTACTAACAGTATACGCTGGTGGGTTTGTAGCTTCAACTGTTATTGAAGTTCGTGCAGAACAATTATTAGAATCTACTACAGAGTTATTAGAGTCAACAACAATAATATCAAAAGTTCCTCCTGCTGTTACATTTATTATTGGCGTGCTTTGAAAAACAGTAGTACTATTTACAAAGTAGTAATAAGGTGGAGTACCTCCTACTGGATACACGGTAATTTCTCCATCTGTACATGTTAAAGGTTTTGTAAGTGCCGATGTTGCTTCTAATAATGGTGGCTCAATAATATCTATATCTTCGGAATGTAAACAACCATCTTCTGTAGATATATTTACAGTATAAGTTCCTTTATTTAAGTTACTAAACGTATAATTATCTTCTGTAATTGGTCCAACACTATTAACAAGGGTGGTTCCATCATATATTGAAAAAAAGTATTGTGGACGAACATCATTTGCAGCTAAAACAATATTCCCTTTTTCGCCATAACATAAAGGTTGTGTAACAATAACTGAAGTTGTGAAATCTCTTGCTCTAATTTGTACATCTGGAACAGTAAATATACACGGATTTGGTGTTACACCTATTTGTCTAACATATACGTTATAAACTCCTGCTGTGGCTACAGAAAATATATTACTAGCTTGATAATTTGTTCCATCAATACTAAACTCATATCCACTAGGAACACCTCCTACCAAAATCTCTCCAGGTGTAGTACAAATAATATCTCTAGGCGTGGCAGTGGGTGCTAATACATTTTCATAAACATTAAAATAAAACTGATTAAAACAACCTCCAGAATAGTTTAAAGTTAATCTATATTGCCCTGCAGTATCAATAGTATAATCTGCTCCAGTTTGAACTTGATTCCATGTACATGCAGCATCTTCATTGGCACAATCTGGGTTTACAATTGCAGTACAACTTGTTTCATCTAATTTTTCCCAAATCATTGATGTGGTATCTGTTATTCCTGTTTGAACAATTCTTGAATCATTTGCTCCACATAAAAAGAAATTAGGTAACTCTTTTCCATCATTGGGACAGCTTACTACTTGGTCTGCTATATTTAACAATGGGTTAGCAACATTGGCACCAAATGTAATCACATTAAATATTTGATCTGTATCTTGGCAAGGTGCTATAGCTGTATTATGAACATAATAACTTCCTGTAGTTGTAACTGTTATAGACTGCGTAGTACCAATAACTGGTATCCCTGTTGGACTTGTAGACCATGAATAAGAATCATAGCCACTACCAGCTGTTAAAATGGTGCTATCACCACATAAAATAACTTCTTCTTCAAAAGTACAATCATTTATATCTGCTAAAAAGTTTGTTGCACCTGGCGTTAATAAACACCCTGTGTTGGTTGCGAAACTAGGATCATCAGAAATTGTAAATACTGGATTTATTGTCCCTTTATAAGTTGAAAATGCCTGGTTCAATATAATGTTTGAACACGCATTACTTAACAAACTACATGTTGATACTACCGTTACTTTAAATCGGATTTCTTGTACAGGATCATTTTCTTCAACAATAGATTTATCAACGTTAAAAATTAATTCTCTTGTAGCTGCATTATAACTATGTGTTACACCTGGAGGTAGAATACCTAGGTCTTCAGGGTAATTAAAAACAATATTTATTGGTAATACATCCCTAATAACCAAACTAGTAGCGTTATCATTACCTGTGTTTTTAAAACCTATAACATAATTTAACTCATCACCAAGATCAACAACTTCTCCTCCTATATCAACTCCAAATTCATCCTCAACAATTTTTGTTAAAACTATATTTGGTGCTATAATCTCAATAGCAAATGCATTAAAATAGAAATAGTAAAGATCTAAATTACTACCTAAAGTTATAATTGCAGATGTCGCTCCATTTGCAATAACAGTATTTCCTGCGTTAGGAATGTTTATTATACCTGCATCAAAACCCAAAGTATTTGATCCGTTTGGGTTTTTAGCCGTTAATAATTCTGGCGTGTTGGTTACAGGGTCTATTATTGTAGCTGTACTGTTAAAAAAGTTATTTCTATTTCTTATTAATGTACCAGCATTATTTCTTGCACTAACTCTAGTATTATTAAGTTCTAAATAGTCTCCAGTCCATCTTCTATCACCTTCTATTGTACTAAAAGCATATTTAGCACGAACGGGGCCTGTTGGAATTGTTCTAAATCCTGAAATAGGAAATGTTTGATTTACACTACTTGATATTTTTGTAAAACCATCAAAAGATGTAATATATTTACTTGGTAAAAGTGGGTCTTCATATATAACAAAAAGTGACCACCCTGCAGAAAGCCCTTCTGAATTAGGTTTTGGACCAACTAAAGATGATATATTTCCAACCGTATAAGTTCCCTCTGGGTTAGGCAATGCAGAAAGTAGATCTGTTACTTCATGGAAATATGCATATGAATTTGATCTTCTATTACTTGCAGCATTTTGGTAGTAAATTCTTGTACCTGTAATATCTTCATAAACCCCACCTGGAACTTTAAACTTAATATTTTCGATTGGTGTTGGCCCATTCACAACCGCACTCCAATACAAACCAGCATAAACAATCTTATAACAGCTTGCATCATTTGGCACATTTAAATCTGCACTACTAGAATTAAATGTATTTGTATCTCCATCAATATCTACATAAACTGCAGCATTAGCTCTATCATTTGTGTTATTACCATTGTAAGGATCTGAAACATGCAATCCTACATTACTATTTCCTATTAAAAGCATATCGCCTTTAATGGCTTCATCATAGCGTAGAGAAAATGGCACAAAATTTTGTGCAAATGTTTGAGAAACCATTAATAACAATAATATAATAAATACCGATTTATTATTATAAGTAGGCTTTTTCATGGTGCATATATTTTTAAATTTATTTTTTACTTGGGAAATAAAAAGAAAAGTGCTTATAATTTTAACGAAAACAAGCTAATTCCTAGGCTTATTATCCCTAATACAATATTTTATCTTCAATTATCATTTTTTATCGGTCCAAATATCGGTTTTTTTTTTGTAAACACGAAGAGAGTTATTAAAATTAATGCTTTTTAACGTTAAATAATACGCTTAAAGGATTAAAAGTGGTAAAAAGAAGTGTTTTTCTTTCTTTTTAAGAATTACGATCCTGTCCAATCTGGCAAAAAATATAGCCTATATCTTAATTTGGATACAGGCTATTTAGATTTAAAATCATAATTTATAAAAGAATAACAGCTAGTAATAATAAGCCTAATTTTCAATTTTAACCATAGATATTCTACTATTATATACTGCTTGGTCTTTGTTATTTATTGCACGTTGAGCTTGACCTATATCATTGTATTTTTCGTGATAAATAAAATACTTACTACTGGCAACATCATAGAAGAAGTTGATGTCCTTTTGTCCTGAAGCCACTACTTTCTTCAAGAATTCATCTCTTTTCTCTACACTTGAATGTACTGCAAGAACAAGATAATATCCACTTTCTACGCTCTTAACATCTTTTACTATTTCGATATTACTTAGCTCTTCACCAAAGTCTAAATCTTCTTCAATTAAAGGAGTACTGCTTGGTGTTGTGTGTTGTTTAATTCTCTCTAAAGTAGCTTTATCTTTAACAAACCTATCTTCTTCATTATCAAAAGCAGCACGTTTAATTCTTCTTTTTCGTTCAATTTCTGTCGCAACTTTAATAGTTGCCAATTTAGAAACTAATTGATCTCTAGATTTAATAGTTGCTAATTGATCAGATTTCAATGTTTTTATAGCATTAGAAAATAGCACATTATCTACATCCTTTTTATCTTTAAACTTTCTTAATCGTTTTTTATACAAGCTTTCAAATTCTACTATTTTATTGTTCTGAGATTTAATAGAATTATCAAGTTCTAACTTTAACGACTCCAGTCTTTCATTTTCAGCTCTAATACTCTTAAATGGTTTAGGAGCAGTTCTAATACCTTTCTCACTTAAATCATTTTCTTTTTTTAAATCATCAAGATCTTGCTGTTTAATATCTACATTATCTGTTAGTCTTACTAATAATTTTTGCTGAATGATTTTAGATTTATCTGCTTGAACTTTTAAATTATTCATTAAAGTAGACATCTCATCTGTTGCATTACTCACTATGAATTCTGATTTTAAATCATCTACAGTGGATTTATCAATTTTATCTTCAGTCTTAGTTTTTACAATAGTAGCCTCCTTAATTTTAGCATCTTCTATTGCTTTTAACTCAGCTTTCTCTTCTCTTTTAGCTCTAGCTAATTCTTTAGCTTTAGCTTTTGCAACAGCAGCCTCTTTAATCTTAGCATCTTCTATTTCTTTTAACTTAGCTTGCTCTTCTCTTCTAACTCTAGCTAATTCATCAGCTTTAGCTTCTTTAATCTTAGCTTTTTCTATTTCTTTTAATTTAGCTTGCTCTTCTCTTTTAGCTCTAGCTAACTCATCAGCTTTAGCTTTTGTAATAGCAGCCTCTTTAATTTTAACGTCTTCTATTACTTTTAACTTAACTTGTTCTTCTTTTTTAATTCTATCAACATCATCTACTTTAGAATTGGCAGCACTTTGTTGTTCAGCTTTTTTACTTTCATACTCTTTAATTTCCTCCTTTCGCTTTGCTTCTCCTTCTTCTACCAATTTAGCCCTAGCTTCTGCTTTTCTTTTTATTTTTTCAATAGCTTTCGCTTTAGCACCTTCCTTAGCTTTAGCAATAGCCTCTTTATCTATGTCACTTACTGGCTTACTATTATTCTTAACAGTAACTCGTTTCTTCTTTTTTACTGAAAACAGAGATTCTTCATTGTCGTCATCATTATAAATGTATCTATTTTTCTTATTAAATTTGTATGCAAATGTAATTTCATGAGAGTTGCCAAAAGCAGAAAGATCACCAATAGATTGTTCATAATTATATTCAATAGCAATTTGATTGCTTATACTCAAACCTAAGCCTGCAGATGCTCCATAAAGAGAATTATACCCTATTTGCCCCCAGATTCCTTTCGGAACGGTAAGCATCATAATCCCAGAAATAACTGTTTGATCTTTTTTAAATTCAGACCTAATTAAGCTTGAAAATTTTGCGTTATCGAAAAAACCTCTATTATTCATGTATCCAGTATACATAGCATGAAGCTGTACACTTTGCTCTGGGTTCTTTTCAAGAATCTCTGAAGTTTTCAAATTGTAAGAAACTGCATTATTAATAGAAAAGCCTACATCAAAAAACTCTGTACCATAATTTACTCCCGGATTTATTGTTATTATTGAGCTTGAAGGAATATCTCTTAAAAGCGGATCATCTAAATTAGCAATAACTTTACCTATATTTATTCCACTTTGATAATACCCAAGGTTAACTCCAAAAGTTAAATTATTATCTCTATCTAAAACAGCGTTATAAGCAAAATTTAAAACACCACCATAATTACTTATTACACCATAGTCTTGCTGAAATAAACCAGCACCAATACCTATATTTTCTTTTAGTCTACCACTGTAACTAAACAAATATGTTTGGGGCGCATTATCCAACTGTACCCATTGTTTTTTATTTGTAAAAGTGATGTATTTATTTTGCTCTCTTACAAAACTAAAAGTTGGATTAATAGCATATCTATTAAATTTTAAAGAATTCCTAACTGGTAATGAAAATGCCGAAACTCCATCCGATTGGGAATAAAGTTGCTGTGTTATACAGAGGCATAAAATGATATGTAATATATTTATTTTCAAACTATTTTATAATGGTTATGGAACCTTTTCTTGTTTTATTATCTGCAGTCGTAATGATGTAATAATACACTGGATTTACACTTTTAAAATCAATCTGATTTATAGATGGCCATACATCATTATTAAAGTCTTTTGTTTGAAGAACAACTTTACCTTGAGGATTAATTATAATAACTTCGGTATCTGTGCCACTTAAATATTCTTCGGGAATATTCCATGTATCATTATAACCATCATTATTCGGACTTATTAAATTAGGAATATCCTTTAAAAGAAATGGATGTTTTACTTTAAAAGAAAAAGTACTTGAAGCTATACAACCAGATGTCTGCTTAACGATTACTTTATAATCCCCTATTTCATTTATATTATAATTATTATCTGTTTCACCAATAATTAAATCATCATTAAAATACCATTCATATTCAGAATTCATGGCATCATCTGTTACCATAACCAATAAGCTATCTCCTTCATCTATAGTGTTTACATCTTCTGCGTCAATAACGCTAGAAAAACCAGTGTTTTCAAGAGTTATTGAAGCACTAGCCATACAATCTCCTAAATCTATATTTACTGAGTATTCACCAGCCTCATTGGTAATATACTTTTGATTTGTAGCACCAGAAATTTCATTTCCATCTTTATACCATTGGTAACTATTTCCGTTAATGGCACTTAATGTTGTAGCACCTTCATTTAAACAATACGGATTACCTAAACTAGAATTAATAGTACTGGTTGTCGTCCCTGTACCAGATTCACTAACTGTAACGCGATTTGAAAAAGAATTAGAAGTACATGTCCCGTAATTTGTTTCAGCAAAATATGTTCCTGGTGCATTTACAGATAGCGTTGCCCCTGTAGAGACAAACACAGATGTTGTAGGACTAGTTTCTTTAAACCAATTAAATGTTAAAGAAGGATATTGAAGCGGAGAATCATTTGTTGGTCCTCCAGGATTATCTATAGTTAATAAATAGCTTCCGCCAGAACAATAAATACCTGTTTCTATTAAATTGTTTATTGAAAATGGTGTATCTTGAAGTTTGTAATAAGCAGCAAAAACATCAGATAGGCTCCCCATTACAGAAGGGGACGTACTTTTTATTCTAATTCTATAACCCTCACCAGAGACCGATGTTGGAAAAGAGAATGGTATTCTTACTGGAGATGTTGTGACTGCTCCAGGTACTGTTTTATAAATATCAGTAGCATTTGTGAAGCTTCCAGATTCATCAGATAGCTCAATAATAAACTGATTTGTACCGTCTAAATTCGCTTCAGGCGAAAAAGAAAAAGTAACATTAAATGTATTAAATGAATCACTAGCGCAAGCTTGAGTAAAACCTAAATTTGGCTTTCCTATAGCTATTTGAGCATTAAATTTTTCTGTAAAAGAAAAAAGTAAAACAGTAATAGCTATTTTAAAAAAAATAAAACTTTTCATCTGCTATTTTAGCATATCTATATAATTAAAAGCATCTATTCAACAATGAGTTTCTTTTAATAATTAATTCCCATTAAGGTCTCGATCTGAATTCGAAGCCATTATTTTATTAATTCTTAGTCTGAAATCTGGTCTTTTAGAATTTCTTACATCAATAAATGTTTCAGCATTTGGACTCTTAGCATACACATTTGAGAATGATGAATTACCATACCAATTCTCTAAATCTTCATTATTAGAATCGTTATCTAAAAAAATGTTTCCATTACAATTATTAAAGTACATATCTGTAAACTTAATTTTCACTAAACTATCGTCATTTAAATGTATTCTTTCATCTAAAATAACTGCTGGGTTAAATCCTGAAATTACACTTCTATTCATTTTAAGTTTTGCATTCTCACCAACATAAACCGCCTCTTTAATTAAATTGGTTTTTATGTCTGAGTCTAAATTTTCACTCGTATTTAAAAAAGTGACGCTATTAGCATCAATCTGCGTTATTTTTTTACTAAAATCGAACTCTTCTTTTTTATCATATGAATGAATCTCAAGACATCTTGCTTTTCCATTTGATGAATAAGGAGATCTTACAGCTAGAGCATTTCCCAAAACCCCTCTTGATCCATACTTATATTTAAAATCACTTCCTTTAGATTTATATGAAACGGTTCTATACATAGCCGTTCTACCACCCCATATTTCAAAAGAGTCTTCACCAGCATAACTAATCATAATATCTGAAAAAACAGATTCTTGCCCAACTCCTGCTAATAATAATGCATTAAAATAAATATCTCCAGAAATTCGTTTGCCCGCATATTCAATCCTTACATATTTAATAATTCCAGAGTCACCACGAAAACTCTTTCCACCATAATTTACATTTGCATAATCAGAAGAACTTAAGTCGCTATAAAATGATGCAGCAGACCCAGATCCACTTTTATTAACCGGCGCACCACCAAGCACCATAATACCTCCCCAATCACCAGGCCTCTTAACACTTCTGTTAGATGAAAAAACAATTGGGTCTGTCTCTAAACCTTTAGCTAATATTTTTGAACCTTTAGTTATTGTTAAAGACCCTTTTGTTTTAAAATCCCCAAGTATAACCGTTCCCGGCTCTATAGACAGTGTTGCATTGTTTGTAACAAAAACACTTCCTAACAGCAGATAAACATCTCGTTTAGACAAGCGCGTATCTTCTGTTATATTTCCTGTTAGTATCTGAGTAGGTTCTCCGTAATCTTTTTGACTAGGTTTAAACTCTGTCCAATTGTTTAACCAATTAACAGCTCCTTTAATTCCTTTTTCCTGTTGTGCAGCAACACTACCAACAAATGAAACTAGTAGCAGAGTTACAATTAAGTGTTTTTTCATAATATAAGGTTTTGAGCAAAATCTTAATCCGACATAAGTCAAATTTAATAATGCGAAATTAATCAAAATAACTTTGAAACACCAATTATTTCGATGAAATACATCTTTTAAGCTATAAATATTAAAATAATATCGACGAAACGCAATTACAGCATGTTAATCTACATCTTTTATAAGAGAAACATAAAACATATAATAAGCTTAAGCCTATAGATTTAGATATAACTATTTATTAATTTAGATTTGATGAATGCGCTAAGTAAAATGGATTCATTTTTGGCAAACTATATTATACGCTAATTTGAGCATGATATAAATCCATAAAGATTAATCTCCTTTACAATGAATTCTACCAAAAAAAATAAATCACATTGAATCTTGTATTAGTTAAAATAAAGTTAGTTAAAACGCATAAAAAAAACACTAGTTTGTAGTGTTTTTTTTTTACAAATAATTATAGACTTTTCTAACGAAACTCGCTATACTCCTGTAAAGATCGCATGGTTTCCTCATAGAACAGAATTGCTGCTACAAGGTTATTAGTGTCTGAATACGGTAACATTCTTTTTTGAAAACCTACTGTAGACTCTAAATACTCTTGAGTTGTTTCAAACTGTTCATCTAATATTTTTCTATTGTCATTATCATTTGGTATCCCTAAATCTACCATAGTTATTCCTGGTTTAGTAGCAAAAGCTATATACGGCAAAGTCTTAACCAAACTCTCTATACGCTCAATATAAAGAACTAGCAACTCCCCTTTATTCATACGCTCTAAATTTTCTTTGTTGTGATATTTACTTACACTAGACTTTTCACTAATAATACTTCTTGGCGTTTTATTTTTTTGGGCATAATTCGCTCCAGTAATCAAAAAAGCAGTAAAATAAAGGAATATTATTTTCATTTTCATAATTGTGATTTATTGGATTATAAAAACAAACATACGTAATTAAACGTAAAAAACAAACATTTTATCGATTATTTTTAATTAATTAAGAATAAGTGAATTAAAATTTAACGCATTATAAAAGCTCATGAATCGAGATTTATAAGAATAAATACTTTTAAAAAATGATAGCTATGCTGCATTCAAGGTTCTAACGCAACAACTGTTGCTATTTTTTAATAGATTCTAAGCTACAAATTTTAGTTCAGAATCGATAATTTCATTAGGAGTTTTAAATCCAATAATTCTCCTAGGTCTATTGTTCAGTTTTTCTTGAATACTCATTAATTGTTTATTGTCAATTAGATTGAAATCTGTTCCTTTTGGGAGCTATCTTCTGATGAGTCCATTTGTGTTTTCGTTAGTCCCTCTTTGCCATGAAGAATAGGG
>CALKXS010000034.1 GCA_938003745.1 uncultured Algibacter sp. | reverse complement strand
GAAAAAATCTAACTTTGATAACATCAAAATCCAACAGGTAAATGATGCCGTTGAAAAATTAAATAATAGACCCAGAAAAAGATATAACTTCTTAACAACTAATCAAAAGTTTAATGAATTTATAATTCAAAACTCTAGTGTTGCGTTTATGACTTGAATCCACCTATCGAAAAAAAGATAAGATTATTCAATATATTTTTGCTTGCTTGTTTATTATCCTTCTCACAACAAAATAAAAGTGATATTGAGGCTATTAACATTTTGCACTTAACACTCGACCTATATTTATTATCTAATGAATTTTCAACTGGAAATATTTCTACGCAAAAGCTGATTATAAAATAGCACTCACATTCAAAGCAGTCATAAATAAAAAGTCATTCAAATAGATTTTAAACGACTTTTTATTAAGCGAATATATGAGTTCTCATAAGCTTTAAGTTTGATTAACACTAAACTTACTTCTAATGATTGTACCAATAGGGTGATTTTTAATCTTAGATTCCAACCACGAAATGATATCTAAATACAAGAACGCACGACTTTGATATGGGTCATTTTCGAACTCTTTTAATTTTTTATGAAGTTTTATAAATTCATTTTTCACTTCGTGCGGATATATATCACCTAAACCACGCAAAAATTTAATAAACTCTTTTTGCACTTCGTACAGGTCTTCCATTTTAATCAAGAACTTATAAGTACTCTTAATTAAGACATCTAAATTATAATCTAGTCCTGCTTCATAATGAGCTACTAGATTTAAAATACGGGAAAAACATAATAAATCTTCGCGCATTTGTAAAGACTTATTACTTATAATTTTTTCTAAATACTCGATACATCTTTTGTTCTCACCTGCACCAAAATACATACTGGCAATTTTATAATAGAACACCATAATGTGATGACCATCTATACGATTTTTATAATCTTTTAGGCGTTCTAAAACCTCTTCGATTAAAGGCAATCCCTCTTCAAAACTACCTTCAATAAAATGAAGATTAAACTTATTGTTGTAAATATATAGAAAGGTTAAACCACTAATATTATCATCTACAGGAAACCATTTTTCTTGGGTTACAGATTCTAATTTGCATAGTGTTTCTTTAAATTTTTCGTGCTGTGTTAAATAGAATAAAGACTCTAATAGATAATGATTTCCTCTTAAAAAGAAAACTGGGTTTAAAACAATCATATCTTTATTCTTATAGAATAAGTCTACCCATTTTGAAGCGTATTTGTAACAAGTTAAAAAATCTACGGTTAAAAAGCTATACCATAATTTTGCTTTGTAGAGCCATAATTTTTCTCTAAACCCAAGTTTATTAATATCATACTTTGGTAATCTGGCATTATAATAATTTGTTATAATAGTATGCTCTTCGTCATTTTTAACATAACCTGTTTTTAAAAACAAGCCGTATAATTGCAATGACAAATTAGAGAGCTTACTTGCTAAAACGTTTTGCAAACTCAAATCTTTGGCTTGCACTGTTAACTCATCTGCTCTATTATTTAAACTTCTTGTAATGTATTGAGATTCTATAACTTTTTCAAGTTCAACAATTTCATAAGCCACATTTTTTTCTTCATTAGCAATTGCTAAACTTTTGGCTTTATCAAGAATTTTAAGACTTTGCTTATACAAACCTTTATGATATAAAATGGTTGCGAAATCTAATTGTTCTCTAATTTGCACTCTTATATCTTGGTGTGATGGATTTAAACGTAAGCTTATTAAAATTTGCTTGTATAAATGGGCCTTTAAATTAGATAATTGTTGTTTTTTAACAATACCTTTTTTTAGAATGGTAGTCTCATCATAAACAGAAAGCTTATCAAGAATATTAAAGAGCGTCAAAAATTTTGAATCTTCATTTACGCCTAATCGACCAACGTATAGCTTAAATTGTCTCTTTTCCGACTTAGAAAGAGACTTCATTAATACAAATAAATTATCTTTTTGTTCTCTTGTCATAGTTATAAAAACAACTATAAAATACTAATAAACAGTATTTTAATTAAAATTCCCCAAAGTTAAACATCGTAATATACCAAGGTCTAATTCTCTTAATAAGAAACCAAAATATAACTTCGTAAAAGAATACAAAAATAAATTTCAATAAATGTCTGATAATAACGTTCAAATTTTTGATACAACGCTTCGCGATGGCGAGCAAGTCCCTGGCTGTAAATTAAATACAGACCAAAAATTAATTATAGCTGAACAGCTTGATTTATTGGGTGTAGATATTATTGAAGCTGGTTTTCCAGTATCTAGCCCTGGTGACTTCAAATCTGTTGAAGCCATTTCAAAAATAGTAAAAAATGCTACCGTTTGTGGTTTAACACGATCTGTAGAAAACGATATAAAAGTTGCTGCAGAAGCATTAAAATATGCTAAGCTACCAAGAATTCATACAGGTATTGGAACTTCGGAATCTCATATAAAATTCAAATTTAAATCAACCGAAGAAGATATTATTGAACGTGCCGTTAAAGCCGTTAGTTATGCAAAATCTTTTGTTGAGGATGTTGAGTTTTATGCTGAAGATGCTGGAAGAACAGATAATGAGTATTTAGCTCGTGTTTGTGAGGCAGTAATAAAAGCAGGTGCTACTGTTTTAAATATCCCGGATACTACCGGTTATTGTTTACCAACTGAATATGGTGCAAAAATAAAATACCTTAAAGAAAACGTAAAAGGTATTGATAAAGCTATTTTATCTTGTCACTGTCATAACGATTTAGGTTTAGCGACTGCTAACTCTATTGAAGGTGTTATTAATGGTGCACGTCAAATAGAATGTACTATTAATGGCATTGGCGAGCGTGCTGGAAATACAGCTTTAGAAGAAGTTGTTATGGTTTTAAAACAACACCCCTATTTAAACTTAGATACTAAAATTCAAACTGAAATGCTTTATAGTATCAGTCAGTTAGTGTCTGACAGTATGGGGATTTACACGCAGCCAAACAAAGCTATTGTAGGAGCAAATGCTTTTGCACACAGTTCTGGAATTCACCAAGATGGTGTTATTAAAAATCGTGAAACTTACGAGATTATCGATCCTAAATCTGTTGGTGTAACAGAATCCGCAATTGTACTTACCGCAAGAAGTGGTAGAGCAGCATTAGCGTATAGAGCAAAAAATATTGGATACGAATTAACAAAAATTCAACTTGATGAAATTTACGCGAGCTTTTTAGATTTTGCAGATAAGAAGAAGGAAATTGTTGATTCGGACATCCATCAAATAATAGAAGGCAGCAAAGTATATAAAGAAATAATTACTGCATAAAAACTATATTATGAAACTAAATATTGCCGTTTTACCGGGTGATGGTGTAGGGCCAGAAGTAACAGCAGAAGCTGTAAAGGTTTTAAAAGCTGTTGCTATGGAGTTTGACCATATATTTACTTTTCAAGAAGGATTAGTTGGAGCCGCTGCTATTAATAAAACAGGAAACCCATTACCAGAAGAAACATTAAACATTTGTGAAAGTACAGATGCACTTTTATTTGGCGCTATTGGTAGTCCAAAATATGATAACAATCCAGAGTCTAAAGTAAGACCAGAACAAGGCCTATTAAGACTTAGGAAATCTTTAGATTTATATGCGAATATAAGACCTGTAAAGGCTTATGAGAGCTTGACAAGCAAATCTCCTTTAAAAAGAGATGTTATTGCTGGTACTGATATTTATATCTACAGAGAGCTTACAAGTGGTATTTATTTTGGTAAAAAACAATTAAGTAATGATGGTAATGTAGCGTCAGATTTATGCCAATATTCTCGTGATGAAATTGAACGCATTGCACATTTAGCTTTTAGAGCTGCACAAACAAGAAAACGCAAATTAACCTTAGTGGATAAAGCTAATGTTTTAGAAAGTTCTAGACTTTGGCGTAAAGTAGTTAAAGAACTAGCATCTCAATATGCCGATGTAACTTTAGACTTTATGTTTATAGATAACGCAGCAATGCAATTGGTTTTAAACCCAAAACAGTTTGATGTTATTTTAACCGAAAACATGTTTGGCGACATTATATCAGATGAAGCTAGTGTAATTGCTGGTTCTATTGGCTTATTAGCTTCTGGATCAATAGGAGATAAATATGCTATGTTTGAGCCTATTCATGGCGCTTACACCAACGCAACCGATAAAGGTATAGCTAACCCTATTGCCTCTATTTTATCTGCTGCCATGTTACTAGATCATTTTGGCTTATTTGAAGAAGCAGCATTAGTTAAAGAAGGTGTAGATAAGTCGCTAAGTCTTCATATCACCACACCAGATTTAAATACAAAATACGATAATATTAGTACTAGTAAAGTTGGAGATTTTATAGAAGATTTTATTAAAAATCCTGAAGAAACTAACTTAAACTTTACCAACATACATTTAGGACAGTCCACTATTATTTAAGTTTAGTCACCAATACAAATTAAACTAAAAAGACGTCTAAATTATGGGGCATTGTGAAGAAGATGCTCTTTTGTCTCTTTTACTTTTCATAAATAAATCCAATTTGACAATTCTCATATTTATATGGGAGTTATACCATTTAGGCTTTAAAATGCTGCATCCAAGGCTCTAACGCAACAACTGTTGCTATTTTTTAATAGATTATGAGCTACAAATTTTAGCTCAGAATCGATAATTTCATTAGGAGTTTTAGATCCAATAATTTTCCTAGGTCTATTGTTCAATTTTTCTTGAATACTCATTAATTGTTTATTGTCAATTAGATTGAAATCTGTTCCTTTTGAGAGCTATCTTCTGATGAGTCCATTTGTGTTTTCGTTAGTCCCTCTTTGCCATGAAGAATAGGGGGGGAGCAAAGTAAACTTTCATTCCTGTTTTATTCGTTATTTCTTTATGTCTAGCCATTTCAATTCCGTTATCATATGT
>CALKXS010000033.1 GCA_938003745.1 uncultured Algibacter sp. | reverse complement strand
TTTTTTAGCGATGTAAGTTTTGGATTTATCTTCGTTTAAAAGTGTCTCAATTTTGATTCTTTTACCAAGAGAAATCCGTCTATGTTTTTTACTCATATTACAAATCTATTTAATTTTAGATTTGTTGCGTTAAGTTATTGAAACTTCTAAAATTTTAACGGCTTAAGATTTCATAAAATAGGTAATGCTAATTTTTTAATCGTAGGTTCTTTTTGAACAGATAAAGTGCTAAAACACCTAGTGCATTTAAAATATAAAGATGATCTAAGTACATGATAAAAGCTGAAATGCATTATTATCATTCTGATTTTTAGAGTATAGCAAAACATTAACCACAAAAGAGAACCCATATTTAAAGATACTTTTGGCTCTTCTGCCATGTTTTTTTGATTGTAATAGGATTGATTTGATCCAAGTATATTCCAATTTTATAGCATCAAACAAAAGCAATCATGACCAGTAGATCAATTTTTCTATTCTTTTGATATCTTGTAAAGGTGTTTTTTCAATATCAAAACCACTAGATGTCAAGGCTTTAAAACACATATCAATTTGCCAGCGTTGTTTGTATTCTTCTTGCGCTTTTTTGGGTTTATTGAACGATACTATAATCAAAAAATCTTGTTTCCCTTTTTTGTTATTGAGTTTACAACCTGATAAATAGCAAAGTTATTCATTGATCTTTACAATCTTATTATAAGGTACGATCTCATTGGCTTTAAATCTAGCAAACAAGTGAGATGCCCTAATAATTTTGTCTTTATAGGGAAGAAATACTTTGAAATTATTACGAATCCAAATATAATATCTAATATTTTCACGGTTAAGAAACTCCAACCATTGCTCTCCTACAAATTCTCTGTCTGCTACTACTGATTCAATAACTTGCTTTCCAAAAAGGCAAATAAACCTATTGATTAAATCGATGCGCTCTTCACTATTGGAGTTTCTTTTACCAAGCATGGTAAATAGTAACGGGAAGGCAACTGCTTTGTAAACAATGCCTAACATAAAAATATTGATATTGGTTTGTCCAAACTTCCAATTGATTCTATCAATACTCAGTATGAGTTTAACTTGCTTGGGAAGTAGGTTGAAAACAAGACGAGCAATAAAGGTTTGCATCTAAACTGTAATTAGCAATAAAGCGCTGTATGCGTCTTAAAGAGGATTCACAGCTAGATTCGGTATCAAAAATATTAGCTAGCTTTTCAATAGCAACTGTTTGTACTTTGCATAGGGCGATTACAAAATGTGAAATCAGTTTTAATTGCGCTAAATTTATTTTTCCTTGTAAATGAGTGTTAAGGACACGCGAATTAATTCACTATTTTTGGTCATAACATTGGTTTTATTCATTAGAGAAACAAGTCAGGACTATCTATATAATATACTGGAAATAAATGTTT
This sequence comes from uncultured Algibacter sp., assembly GCA_938003745.1. Lineage (GTDB taxonomy): Bacteria > Bacteroidota > Bacteroidia > Flavobacteriales > Flavobacteriaceae > Postechiella. Next base: position 16,140 of record CALKXS010000033.1, on the reverse strand, counting down.
TGCACTAGTAATTTAACGCTTAATATATTGAAAATAAATAAGTTATTTTTTTGTCATGTACTAAGAAAAAAAACATAATAAATATTGTGAAATAGGACTTTTACACAAATACCTTTAAGGCTCATTCTAACTAATAATTTTCCTGTTTTTTATTCCAAGTCCATATTGGGAAGTTTAGATTTAGCAAGACATCGACTTAAAAAAATGAATCTAAGTCGAGATATAAATCTTACTAATTTTATTAATTCTATTTAGTTTGTAGAAAATGTGGTCCCGTCTCTACTGTCTTTAAGATGAATACTAACTTCTGCTAGTTCATCTCTAATCTTATCAGATAAAGCAAAATCCTTATTTACTCTCGCTTCTTGTCTTAGTTTGATAAGTATGTCTACTGCTCCTGCTAATTTATCGCTATCAGAATTTGATTTAGATTCATTTTGAAGTCCTAGAATATCAAAAACAAATGCGTGTATGCTAGATTTAAGTGTAGTTAAGTCGTTAGAAGATAGTGTTGCGATTCCTTCTTTTATTTGGTTTATATACTTTGCTGCTTCAAATAAGTTTGCTATTAAAATTGGCGAGTTAAAATCATCATTCATAGCATCGTAAGATTTCTGTTTCCATGCATTAATATCTATTGTTGAAACTTCAGAGGCTTTTAAAGTTTCTAAGTTATCAATAGCTTCCATTAATCTATAAAATCCTTTTTCACTGGCTAGTAAACCATCATCAGTAAGGTCTAATATACTTCTGTATGAAGATTGTGCAATGAAAAAGCGGATGACACTTGGAGCGTAGGCTTTACTAAAGAAATTGTTGTTTCCTGATAATAATTCATCTGGATTAACTGTATTTCCTGTGGATTTAGACATGCGTTGACCATTTAACTCAAGCATATTGGCATGCATCCAATAGTTTACTGGCGATTTCCCTTTAGCTGCTTGGTTTTGTGCAATTTCACATTCGTGATGTGGAAATTTCAAATCCATTCCTCCACCGTGTATATCAAATTGTTCGCCTAAGTATTTTGTGCTCATTGCGGTACATTCTAAATGCCATCCAGGGAAACCATCGCTCCAAGGAGACGGCCAGCGCATAATATGCTGAGGTTCGGCTTTTTTCCAAAGCGCAAAATCTTGCGGATTCTTTTTATCGCTTTGACCGTCTAATTCTCTAGTATTATGTATTAAATCTTCAAGTTTACGTTTACTAAGAATGCCATAATTATTGGTTTTGTCAAATTTATGAACGTCAAAATAAACAGAACCATTTACTTCGTATGCAAAACCATTTTTAATGATGGTTTCTATTAATTCAATTTGCTCAATAATATGTCCGGTTGCGGTAGGTTCAATACTAGGAGGTGAAAAATTAAATGTTTTAAGAACATCATGAAAATCTACAGTGTAGCGTTGTACTACTTCCATAGGTTCAATTTGCTCTAAACGTGCTTTTTTTGTGATTTTATCTTCACCTGCATCAGAGTCATTTTCTAAATGACCAGCATCTGTAATATTTCGAACATAGCGTACTTTGTAACCAAGATGTTTTAAATAACGAAAAATCACATCAAAAGACATGAAAGTTCTAACATTACCTAAATGTACATTACTATAAACGGTTGGTCCACATACGTACATACCAATATACCCTTCGGTAATGGGCTTAAAGGTTTCTTTTTTGCTAGTAAGTGAATTATATATTTTTATTTGTTGCTCTTTGAAAAGTTCCATTAGCGATAGATTAGTGTGTTACTAATTAAAACTTAGTGTCTAATTTAATATAGTCAATAAATTCTCTTCGAGTTGCTTCTTCTTTGAATTTCCCTCCAAATTCTGAGGTTACTGTACTGCTTTCAATATCTCTAATACCTCTAGAGTTAACACATAAATGTTTCGCATCTATAACGCATGCAACATCATCTGTATTTAATACGCTTTGAAGTTCTTTAACTACTTGAATAGTTAAGCGCTCTTGTACTTGTGGGCGTTTTGCAAAATAATCTACAACACGATTCATTTTTGATAAACCTACAACCGTACCGTTAGATATGTAGGCAATATGAGCTCTACCAACAATAGGCAAAAGGTGATGTTCACAAGTTGAATAAACAGTAATGTTTTTTTCAACTAGCATTTCTCCATATTTGTATTTGTTGTCAAATGTAGATGCTTTTGGTTTTTTATTAGGATTTAATCCTCCAAAAATTTCATTAACAAACATTTTGGCAACACGATTTGGAGTGCCTTTTAAACTATCATCAGTTAAATCAAGACCTAATGTTTCCATGATGTGGCGAACATCATCTTTAATTATATCTATTTTTTCCTCATTGGAAAGTTTAAAAGCATCGTTTCTCATTGGTGTGTTTTCAGAGGTACCTATGTGATCGTCTCCAAGAGCATCAAAGTCTTCTATGTTATTTTCCATTTTCATCTTTCAAAAAATCGTGTTTTAAGTGTACAAAGATAAGTAATTCACTTTTCTTAATGTTTTGAATTAACAAACAATTAATCATATCAAGTAACTTAATAATGGAATATTAAATTTTAGCTAAACATAAAATTTAAATGCTCATTAGCTCCAAGATGAGCATTGTCATATTCTAATATTTTTTTAAAATATTTTGTTGCTTCTTGGTGATTTTGAAAACCTTTGTATCCAAGAGCTATCAAGTAATAACAATTAATTTGATTTCTAGTGTTCAAATTTTCTTCCCAAACTATTAAATCTGGTAATGAAACCGCGAAATAATCAATTTTTATTTCTTCATTAGCATGTGATACACCATATTCAATTAGTTTTTGAAACCTAGCATTGGCTTCATTTGTTTTTTCTAATTTTAATAAGGCAAGACCTTGATAAAATATAGAGTCAGGTTGTTGGTCGTTATAATACCAAGCTATACTAGGGGTGCTTATACCTTGGGAAGCTTTTTTCCAATGTTTTATTGAAGAAATTTCATCTTTCAACCCTTCGTAAGCACAACCAATCCAATAATTAATTTCATTTTCTTGAGTGCCTTCAAGTTTGCCTTCTCCTAAATTATGAGGAAATTTTCTTGATTCATTTAATAGTTTTATAGCCTTGGCAAAATTTTTATTGGCTATTTCTATTTTAGACATTCCTATTAGGGAGCTTGTGAAAGCCTTACTAACTTTTCCTTCTCCTCCTTCCCATGGGTGGAATTGTCTAGACATAATTATATTATGCGCTTTTTGGTAGCTTTTTTGTAAAATAAGAAGCCCAATTCTTTCTATATATAAATCATCTCGATTTTCTACCAAACTAAAGTGTTTTTCTAAAAAAAGTAAACGCTGCTCTGTTGGTTTATTTTGTTTTTTATATAACTGGTCGAGTTCCATTAGAACTCTTGAGTCATTATTGTCTAGATTGAAAGCAGTTTCTAGTGCTTTTAAAGCTTGGGAGGTTTTGTTGAATTTGTTGTAATATGCAAGAGATAAGTTTCTATGTACGGTTGGAAAAGTAGGGTTTAGTAGCTTTGATTGTTCCCAAGAATATAGAGCATCTTTATATTGGCGGGCATTATACCAGAAGTTACCTATATAATAAAACGCTTTTGAACCTGATGGATTATATTTGGTAGCGAATTTTAAAGCAGATACGGCCTCAATTCTATTAGGAAAACAATAATCTGAATGACACATTTCGGCTATCAACAAGGTTTTTTTAGCAATCTCTGCTTTTCCTAATTTTGAATAAAACCATGCTTTGTAATAGAATGCCATTGGGTACTTATTTTTTTGTGTGTTAATCCCAATGGTTATTAAATCTATAGACTCTTGATACATTCCTGAATCTGCATATTCTAAAGCGATTTCAATATAATTGTGAATATTTCCTTGAAGTAAGTTTTTTAATTGTTTTAAAGCATAGTAATTACCTAAAAGGTACTTTTCATAGTATAATCCAAAGTTAAATTTATCTAACTTCAATGAATCACCTATTAGATTTAAAGCTTGTGTTTTATCGTCGAGATAGCGTAGTATAGATATTTTTAATACTCGTGCTTTATGATTGTGCCAATTACGTATTAATGATCGATTTATGGTTTCTAATGCTTTACTCCAGTCTTTTTTTGATGCTTCTATTTGCGAAATTTGAAAATACCCACTATCCATAAATGCTGCGTTCCAAACAGATTTGTATAAATGTTCATAAGCTTCATTGTCTTTCCCTTGCAGACGTAATGCATGTCCTAAGTTGAAAAGAGGTTCTCCGTCGAATGGGTTTGGATTTCGTTGTAATTGAGTTTGATTGGCTTTACGGAAATAGTTTTCTGCTTTATTAAATTTACCTCTACGCAGAAGCCACATACCCATAGCATTATTACAACGAATATCATTTGGGTCTCTTTTTAATCCTTCTTTATAATAATCTGTAGGGTTATATGTCGCATGACGATATTGTTCAATATGTTGTCCATTTAGATATAGAGTTTCTATATGTTTAATTTCTTTGGGTTCCAATGCTGGTTTAGCAGGTTTTGGGATTGTTTTGTCAATCTTTTTTGGAAAACTCCAACATAACAACGCTACTTTATCTTCTGAAAATATAGATAGGGAATATTGGTGTTTTGGAATATTTGGATCAATCGGAATTTCTTTTAAGAAGGAAGTTGTTGGCGAGAAATTAAATTGCTCTTTTAGATAAATGACATCTCCAGTTTTTAGAACAATTGTTGATTTAGGGAAAAAGCCAGTAGAATAAATTTTGACATTCGCTTTGTTAGAATCAATATCTAAGTTTATCAAAATATCTTTGGAAGCATTTTTTATTACGCCAACATCTTGATAAGGCATAAAGTATTGACTAAAAGATTTTTCTTCATATGGCATTATCCATGAGAAATCAGGTTGATTATCAGTATAAACACCACACATTAATTCAATATAAGGACCGTTTTTATCTGTTAGATTTCTATCCCATGCTTGTCCAAAGTCACCATGTCCCCATGTCCATTGTTTTTTTCCGGGAGAAATATGATGATTTGCAACATGTAACAAACCTCCTTTTGAGTCATTTTCATATCCGCCTACGAAATTATAGTCAGAACGTATTGCCATATAAGAAGTTGGAACTGGAATGTTTTTATATAACGAAATGTCTGTCCCTGGAGCATAATTTACTTTGTAATATTTGCCTTTTGCAATTGGAAATTCAGAAACATCTCGCTTTCCATGATCGAATACTGCATTTACATCTGGAGGAAAAACAGATTGATAAGCATCGTTTACTGCTACTGCAGGATTTGCCCACCATAAAAATGTTTGTGGTTGTGGCGTTCTATTGTATAGTTTTACTTTTATTTCTAAATATGCTTTATCTGGGTATAAAGTAAAACCAGTCATGCCTTTTGTTCGAAACATCCGTTCTATTTCGCTACACCAAACAGTTACACTGCCATTTTTATTTTTTTCTATAGAATAATCTACTGGTAAATAGGTGCTCGGGCGATGGTGTTGTGGCCAATTAAATTCTATTCCTCCAGAAATCCATGGACCAGTTAATCCTACCAAAGCAGGTTTTATAACTTCGTTATAGTATACGAAATGACGCTTTTTTATTTTATCATATGCCATTTGGATACGGCCTCCTAATTCTGGAAGAATCATAATCTTTAAATAATCATTTTCCAAATAGCAGGCTTGCCATTCTTTGTCTATTTTTTTATCTGAAATTTTTTCGATAACCGGGTGAGGGTATACGGATCCACTACTTCCTTGGTAAACTCTCTTTTCTAAAAAGATAGGGTTCTTTTCAGGCTTTCCAATTTCGTAAGTAGGGATAATTACTTTTTCAGACCATACTTTTATGTTCATCTTGTTAAATTCTAATGATCGATTAAGTTCTTTTCAATTTGTTCTAAGGTTTTTCCTTTGGTTTCTATGACTTTATACTTAATAAACAAATAACCTCCTAAGGATATTAATGCAAATAGCCAAAAACTACCAGATGCATTTAATTTTTTGTTTATAATTGGGAAAAAATAAGCTAAAAGCGTATTTCCTATCCATAAGGCAAAGGTTGTTACAGCCATAGCGATACCTCGAATTTTATTAGGAAACATTTCAGATAGTAGTACCCAAGTAATAGGCGCTAATGTCATAGCGTAAACCGCTATAGCTAATACAACTAATAGTAATAAAGGTGTTCCTTGTATATTCGAAAAATATAAAAAGCCTAATATTGCATAAATTATAGTTAGAGCAAGAGAACCTATTAGTAATAGAGACTTCCTTCCTATATAATCAACAAATAGCATCGAAACAAATGTGAAAACAAGATTAACCCCTCCAGTAAGAACTACTGTAAAAAGTAAATCTGAAGTACTATAACCTGCCGAGGAAAAAATTTCATCTGCATATAAAAAAATGACATTAATTCCACACCATTGTTGGAATACAGCTAAAATAATTCCAATAGTGACTATAGGGAAAACTTTTGAGTTTAATAAATCCTTAAACTTAGCTTGGTTTAAATTTGATAGTATGGAATTGTTTATTTCATTTGTTGTATCTGTAGCATATTGGAAACCTCCAATTTTTTCTAAAATATTTGAAGCTTGTTTGGGCTTATTGTTTTTAATTAACCATCTAGGGCTATCAGGAATGAACCAAATTAGCAAAAAGAATAATAAGGCAGGAATTGCTTCTGCCCAAAACATATAACGCCATCCCGTTTGCCCATTCCAAGATTTAAGAATTTCAATTGAACTAATATTTTCAGGAATAGTTTCTGCAATTCCCCAATTTGTTATTTGTGCTAGTAAAACTCCAACCACTATAGTTAATTGGTTAAGACTAACTAATCGACCTCTTATATAGGCGGGAGAAACTTCTGCAATATAAACAGGGGATAAAGTTGATGCTAAACCAATACCTATACCTCCTATAATACGATATAAGATAAAATTGGTTAGAGTGTCGGCAAACCCTGTACCTACAGCAGATAAAGAAAATAATGCAGCAGCCAAAATTAATAACTTTTTACGCCCATACTTATCTGTTAAAAGACCAGAAATAACAGCTCCAAATATGCAGCCCACCAAAGCGCAACTTACAGTCCATCCTTGCATAGAAGGGTTTTCTGTTATGGCAAAAAACTGTTCATAAAAAGGTTTAGCTCCGCCAATAACGACCCAGTCGTAACCAAACAGAAGGCCACCTAGGGCTGAGACCATAGAAATACTTGTTATATATTTTAAGTTGAAGTTTTTGTTGCCCATAGATGTGAAATCATTTTGAGTTTTATCAAAGGTAAAAACATATAACCTTTAATAAAATAGACTATTTTTACTAAAAAGATAGATTATATTCTTTTTTTTTAATCGAAATAATAGAATGAATAAGAAAGATAAGTTTGAAGGGCAAAAGCTTATTGTACTTCCTAAAAAAGTTATAGAGGGACTTGAAAATAATAGATTAACTAGCTATTTGTATATTACTGATATTGGTTTTTTTCCAAGGGGGAGATATCATTATAGAGAAAGAATAAACGGAAGTGATGAAAATATTCTTATTTTTTGTTTTGAAGGAAGTGGATGGGTAGAAGTAAATGGAGAGAAACAAGAATTATCAAAAAACATGTATACTATAATACCGAAAAATATACCACACAAGTATTCAGCAGATTCAAAAGATCCTTGGACTATTTATTGGGCCCATTTTTTAGGCTCTAAAGCAGATGCATTTGTTTATCCATTAAACTATCCAAGATCATTAGAGGCATCAGACACAGCAAGGTTTAGTGATAGGATACAATTATTTGATGAGATTTATTTGAATCTTGAATCGGGTTACTCTAAACAGAACATGGAATTTACAAGTATATTATTAATGCACCTTTTAGGGTCGTTGAAATATTTGTCTCAATTTAGAAAAATCAATGAGGCTAATCAAAATAATGTAGTTTCTAAGGCAGTTTTTTATATGAAATCGAATCTAAATAAAAAAATAAGTTTAGCAGAAATAGCCTCTTATTGTAGGATTTCTGTATCTCATTTTTGTTTACTATTTAAAAATCATACATCATATGCGCCGGTAGAATATCTTATTTTTTTAAGAATGCAACGTGCATGTAATTTATTGGAGTTTTCTTCTTTAAAAATAAATAAAGTAGCTTTAGATATTGGATACCAAGATGCTTATTATTTTTCTAGAATTTTTAAGCAAGTTATAGGGAAGTCACCTACTTTATATAGGCGTTCATGTCAGTCTTAGTATTATTAAGGTATAATTATAAAAGAGCTTGAATAATATAATTCAAACCCTTTTATTTAATGTTTTTTTCTTTTAAATATTGAAACTTAAAGAAATTGTTACATTAGAATTTGTTTGGTCTAAAGTCACAGGAGCAGTTAGCCCTACATTATATAATGATGTTTGATATGACCTATTAGATTGATCAAAAGTAACATCTAATTTGGTGTTACCAAAGTTGTAACCAAGACCTAAAGAATATCCGTCTAAATCGCCTACAACAAGTCCGTCTTTGTATGGGCTTTCTTCAAAGCGATAACCACCTCTAAAACTAAATTGAGCATGTTTATATTCTCCTCCAAATCTATATGTAGCCGCAGATGCTAGATTGTTTTTTATTTGTTCGTTTTCAGAAAGAAAGTCTCCATTTGGTTTAAATTTAATAGAGCTGTAATCTTTTTTAGAATAATCAAAACTTAATAAACCTTGTTTTCCAAAAATATAAGCTAAGCTACCTGTAAGTTTACCGGGAGTTTGTAATTTATATTTTGGGTAAATATTTGTTACTTCTGGAGCGACAGGTTCGAATCCTAAATTTAATAATTGATTCGTGTCTAGGTATTGAGTCGTTTCTTCTTCGATAGTGTACCAGGTTGGAGAATCGTATGTTAAACCAAGTCTAAATTCATTTGTTAGTTTTAAAATTCCGCCTAATTGAAATGAAAAACCATTACCTGTAGTTCTTAAGGTATTTCTAAAATCAATCTCATTAATAAGACCTCCGTTTGAATTCGTTTCTATTAACATGGTAGATCGTTCATAATCAATGAAATGGGAATTTAAATTTAATCCAATGTATAGGTTGTCTTCGTATTGAGCTGCTATATTAAAAGCGATTTTTCCGTTATATCCGGTTGATGTATAGGAATAGTCATGAGTAAAATTACCTTCGCCAACATTTAAAAGGTAATTTGAATTGTCGTCTGAATCAACCTCTTGGTCTAAGATAAAAGACTGGTAACCTAAAAAGGCTTGTTGAGCACCGAAACCTTCTAAATCTCTTAGAAATTCATAACTTAGATCTTGATGTAATAAAGGTCTGTCATCAAAATACTGTTGAGGATCATTAATGGCCTCAGAATTCGTTATGTCAAAATATTGAATTAATTCTCGATCGCTGGGTTTGAATATAGATCTTTCAAGACCTTGTGCGTAATCGAAGAAATAACTAGCTATAGTATTATCAAAGTTATTATTTCCTCTATTATTAGTTCCTACAGCGAACCACTGGTCATCAAAATTACTGGTTCTATCATAAGCGACTCCAATGGTAAATTTTCTCCAAGATGAATTTTGATTATTATTTTTAAAAACAAATGATGCCCCTCCTTGATTTAAATCAAAATAAGATTGATTCGTTGTGCCTAAACCTTCAAAATATTTTGTATCATTAGTGGTTTCTCTGTTTTTTATAGAGAAAGAAGCATGACTTTGGTTAAAAACAGCAGAACCAGCAGGGTTTATACTTACTGCACTCATGTCGCCTCCTAAGGCTCCAAAAGCACCACTTAATGCTCTAAAACGAGCAGTTCCTTGTATTTCACTTTGTGAATATCGTAAGCCATCTGTAATATCTTGTGCGAACAAAATAGGTATAGAAGAAAATACAATTACGAATAGTATCATTAACTTTTTCATATATGTTTTTTATTTTTTTGTTAAGAATTATCTGCGTCTTCCGCCAGAAGAACTAGAGCTTCTTCCATTACTTCTACTAGAAGATGGGGATGAAGACCTTGAATAAGATCCAGAACTAGAACTTCTACTTGGTGTATAAGTAGAGTTGCTACTGCTACTAGAAGGACTTCTAGAATAGCTAGGCGATGATGAGCTAGAATTTCTTCTTACAGGTGTAGAGCTTCTTGTAGTTGGATAGCTAGAACTATATGTTCTAGACTGACTGTTTCTTGTTGTAGAATTTCTTGTAGGATATGAACTTCTATTAGGGCTAACAGCCATATTAGATGAACGACTAGTTGTAGAAGGTCTGCTGGTTGCAGAAGAACTCCTTCTTGTATTATTACTATATCTAGATGATATACCTCTATTCGTTGTAGAGCTACGCCTTAATGTGCTGCTACTATTTGCTCTTCCTGATAGAGAAGCGCTAGAACGTCTATTGTTGTTGTAAGTTACACTTTTGTTGCTACTGTAATATCTGTTTCTAGAATAATTGTTAGATCTGTTATAGCTATAATTATTGTATCTGTATGGAGTATATGCATAATTGCCATAGTATCCGCCGCCATAATAAGGAGGGCGCCAAAATGAATTGTAGAAACTTCCGTATCCCCAATTGTTCCATCCCCAGTTATTGTAACCGTATCCGTTACCCCAACGATTCCATCTATTATTCCAACCGTAACCCCAGTTGTTCCAGCCATTGTCATGAACGTTTATAACAACATTTTGGTTGTCTTGTCCCCAGCCAGCATAACCGTTATAATTATTGTCTGTTAAAGAATAGTTTTCGGTATAATAATTTCCTTCATAAGAATTAATATCTGTAAAAATAACATCTTCCGATTTTATATCTTGATACTTTAATTCTTTGTTTTTGAAATAATTACTGTAATAGTTATTAGTAGTTTGGGCTACATCTTCCTTGTTTTTTGTATTCGTATTTGAAGAGCCATAAATACCATCATTATCAACACCAACGTATTGATAAGAACCACATGATGCTAAACCAAATAGCAATCCCATAAGAATTACAAAAGGTGATTTTCTTTTTAAGTAGTTAGTAAAGTGCATATCTATAGAATTTTATTGTTGAACATAACAAAAATAGTTAGTTTTGCTGAACTATTTTTATATTTAACATAATCACAATTTTTGTGCCAAAATACTGAATATGAGCAAAAAACTTACGAGTAGAAGTGAAGATTACTCAAAATGGTATAACGAACTCGTTGTAAAAGCCGATTTAGCTGAGAACTCGGCAGTTAGAGGTTGTATGGTAATAAAGCCATACGGCTATGCTATTTGGGAGAAAATGCAAGCAGAATTAGATAAAAAATTTAAAGAAACAGGTCATCAAAACGCTTATTTTCCACTTTTTGTACCTAAAAGTTTGTTTGAAGCAGAAGAAAGAAATGCAGAAGGGTTTGCAAAAGAATGTGCAGTTGTAACACATTATAGGTTGCAAAATGATCCTGATAAACCAGGGAAGTTACGAGTTGATCCAGAAGCTAGGTTAGAAGAAGAGTTGGTTGTAAGACCAACATCTGAAGCTATTATATGGAATACTTTTAAGGGTTGGGTTCAATCCTATAGAGATTTACCATTATTAATTAACCAATGGGCAAATGTTGTACGTTGGGAAATGCGTACACGTTTGTTTTTACGTACAGCAGAGTTTTTATGGCAAGAAGGGCATACAGCGCATGCTACAAAAGTAGAGGCATTAGATGAAGCTAAATTAATGAATGGGGTTTACGCTAATTTTGTAGAAAACTTCATGGCGATACCAGTTATTCAAGGTGTAAAAACAGAAAATGAACGTTTTGCTGGAGCAGATGAAACTTATTGTATAGAAGCATTAATGCAAGATGGAAAAGCATTACAAGCAGGCACATCTCACTTTTTAGGACAAAATTTTGCAAAAGCTTTTGATGTAAAGTTTGCTAATAAAGAGGGTAAGCAAGATTACGTTTGGGCAACATCTTGGGGAGTGTCTACAAGATTAATGGGAGCATTAATTATGACGCATAGTGATGATCATGGTTTGGTTTTACCTCCAAGTTTAGCACCAAATCAAGTTGTTATTGTTCCTATATATAAGAGTGAGGATGATTTAAATGAAATTACTGAAGTTGCAAATAGTATTTTGGCAGATTTAAGAAGTAAAAATAGAACTGCTAAGTTTGATAATAGAACAACGCATAGACCAGGCGCTAAATTTGCACAACACGAATTACAAGGTGTACCATTAAGAATTGCTATAGGTCCAAAAGATTTAGCTAATGGTACAGTGGAAATAGCTAGACGTGATACATTGACTAAAGAAATAGTGTCTTTAAACTATTTAGCAGCTAGGGTAGAAGCGTTATTAGAAGATATTCAATCATCATTATATAATAAGGCTTTAAATTATAGAGATACACATTCTACAGAAGTGAATTCTTTTGATGAATTTAAAGATGTTTTAGAAAATAAAGGTGGATTTATTTCTGCGCATTGGGATGGAACAAATGACACAGAAGATAAAATAAAAGACCTTACAAAAGCAACAATACGTTGTATTCCGTTGGAAAACAAGAAGGAAGAAGGTGTGTGTGTCTTTACAGGTAATCCATCTAAGCAACGTGTTTTATTTGCTAAAGCATATTAATTTTATTTTTTTTTAAAAAAAATAAAAAAACTGTTGTGACATTTGAAATAAGTTGTATATTTGCACCCGCAATGCAGATATTGCTAGTTATTTGAAAGGTATTGTAAGTTTAGAATTTATAATTTACACAAACACAACAAATGGCCCGTTCGTCTATCGGCTAGGACGCATGGTTTTCATCCATGTAAGAGGGGTTCGATTCCCCTACGGGCTACAATTTTTTAATAAAGAAAGAACACAGAACAAATGGCAAATCACAAGTCAGCGTTAAAAAGAATTAGAAGTAACGAATCTAAAAGAGTATTAAACAAATATCAGCACAAAACAACTCGTAATGCTATCAAAAAATTACGTGAGTTAACTGATAAGAAAGAAGCTGAAGCTCTATTTCCATCTGTTTCTTCTATGTTAGATAAGTTAGCAAAGAAAAATGTAATTCATGCAAACAAAGCAGCTAACCTTAAATCTGGTTTATCTAAATTTATTGCAACGCTTTAATGTAAATTAAAGTTAAAATATTTAAAAGCTTCTCATAAATGAGAAGCTTTTTTTATGGAATAAATTCTCTTTTACCTATTTTTGATACTTATAATGTTTATTAAAAGGTATATGTCTAATTATAAAAATATTAGAGTCACTTTATTTTTAGTATTATGTTTCTCATTAATTGTTATTACTTGTAAGAAGGAGACATATGAAGAACCCATCATATCTTTAGAGAATTATGTTATAGAAAACGGATTTGAATTACAAGTTGCTACTTCAGAACCTTTTATTGAAGCTCCTGTAGTTATGGATTTTGATAATAAAGGAAGAATGTGGGTCGTTGAGATGAAAGGTTATATGAAAAACCTTGAGGGTACTGGTGATGATTTGCCAAACGGCACTATTACTATTCTAGAAGATCGAGATGGTGATGGGGTTACAGATCACTCAAAAATATTTCTTGACAGTCTTGTTTTGCCTAGGGCTGTTGCTCATGTATATGGAGGGCTTCTTTATGCAGAGCCACCTAATCTTTGGTTTGTTGATATAAAAGATGACAAACCTCAAAATAGAATTTTAGTTGATTCATTATTTGCAGATGGTGGAAATGTAGAACATCAACCTAATGGACTGATGATGCATATAGATAATTGGATTTATAATGCGAAGTCTAATTTTAGATATCAAAAGAAAAAAGGGGAATGGTTAAAAGAACCAACAACTTATAGGGGGCAATGGGGAATTACCAAAGATAATTTTGGTAGACTATATTATAATACAAACTCAACACAATTGATTGGAGATTATGTCTTGCCAAATACGGTGATTAATAATGAATATTATAAGCCAAAAGCAGCGGTAAGTAAAAAACTCACACCAAATCAAAGAGTGTATCCGCTTCATGCAACAGCAGTAAATCGTGGATATGTTAAAGGTGTTCTTGATAAAGATACTCTTTTAGTAAATGTGACTTCATCATGCGGACCATTAATATATAGAGGTGATAAATTTGGAGATGAATATCTTGAAAATGCTTTTGTATGTGTGCCAGAAGCAAACTTGATAAAACGAAATATCCTAACTTTTAAAGCAGATAGCCTAAGTGGTAAACAAGCTATTTCTAATAAAGAGTTTATTGCATCTACAGATGAAGGGTTTCGTCCGGTAAATTTATTTAATGGACCAGACGGAAATATGTATATCGTAGATATGCATCGTGGAATTATTCAAGATAAAGCTTTTTTAACCCCTTATTTACATGATTTGTTAGCTAAAAGAAAACTGGATACTATAATTGGTATGGGGAGAATTTTAAGAGTGGTTAATAAAAGCAATAAAGATTCTGAAAGTGTAACAAATATCGAAAATTTAAAAACTTCAGAATTAGTAGATTTATTAAATCATTCTAATGGTTGGTTAAGAGATAGAGCTCAGCAATTATTAATTCATAAAAAAGAGAATAATTCTATTTCATTATTAAATTCTGTATTGGAAAATAAAAGAAACTCTTTAGCACAAATACACGCATTGCATACTTTAAATGGAATGGGTGCTTTATATTTTGATTTTTTAGAAAAATTTATAGTTGTAAATAATAATTCTGAAGTTTTAAGTCATGCATTTATATTGTTAAAACAATTTGCAACTATAGATAATAGTGAGGCTTTTGTTAATCTAACAAAACAATTGATTGATAAAAATGATGCTATAGTAGATTTGTATGTATTATCTGTGCTAGGGGATTGGATGATATTTTTAAAAGACGAATTGTTTCCTATTGCATACAAACTTTCTGTTAAGTATAAAGAGCGTATAGTTTATCAAGAAAGCTTAATAAGTAGTTTGAAAAATATTGAAGAAGATTATAAGTTGTTTTTAAAACGTAAAACTAGTATCGAAGGCAAAACAATGTTTTCTGGAATTTTGGCGAAAACTATTTATAGTAAAGAAAAAAATGAAAAGAACTTTATATATACTAGAAAAAATGTAGGGACAGACTCTAGAACGGCAGGATATAGAATATTTAGAAATTTATGTGCTACTTGTCACGGAATTGACGGAGCTGGCGTTGAAAATTTGGCACCGCCATTAAAAAACTCAAAGTATGTTACTGAGTCATCAGAAAGATTAGCCTTAGTTATTTTACATGGTTTGGCAGGACCAATACATGTAAATGGTGAATTTTATAAGTTAAATACAACCATGCCAGGACTAGCCAATAACCCAGAATTTAGTGATAAGGACATTCAAAGTATAATTAATTATCTAAGAAATGCGTTTCCTGGTGAAGCGGAAAAAATAGAGCTTGATAAAATAAAATTCTTAAGAACCCAGACACCTAAAGCAGGTGGCGTTTTTAGCGAAAATGAATTATTAAAAATAAAAGTTTCAAAGTAAAAGTAAGTTACATAATTCTGTTTTTATTCTTATTATGGAGCTATGCTTCAGTCCAAATGGCTAATTTGTTTCCACTAGGATCAATAAATTCAAACCTGCTTCCTCCTGGAAAAGAAAAAATATCTTTTGTTATTTTTCCTCCATTTGTTTTTATATTAGTTAGCGCTGTTTCTAAATTAGAATGGTATAAAACAACCAAGGTCCCTCCTGTAGATATTTCATTAGTTTTTGAAAAACCTCCAGAAATACCAGCGCCATGAAAATCACAATAAGTGTCTCCGTAATCTGTGAAAGTCCAACCAAATGTATCACCATAAAATGTCTTGATTTTATTTAAATCTATGGCTTGAAATTCTATAAAATTTATTTTATTATTCTCCATATTTCAAAATTTTATTTTTCCTTTTTAAATTTTTATCGTATTGATTTTAAGATTGTTAAATTTTGTTTTTAGATTCAATTATATGTTTAAATTGACTAAGAATTAATAGAATTGTTTTTTTTTATTGAATATCCGTTTTCACTCATAATCCAGTAATATTTGCTATTACAAGTCTATCAAAGAGTTTATCTTCAAAGTATCTTCGGTTTAATTTATATACAAATTCATTGAGGTATAATTGAAGATACTTTCCTTTTATT
>CALKXS010000032.1 GCA_938003745.1 uncultured Algibacter sp. | reverse complement strand
GTACCTTGGCGAAGATCAAAGCGTTTTTCCATCTGAACACTAGAAATACTCTTGCTACTTGTACTCATTTCAAAAACAATACAAAAAGCCTTATGTAAACCAAATTTTACTTTATGGAATAGAGTATTAGCAGTAGCTTTTCCTACATGATTACAACTATAGCAATGGTAAGTGTATCCAGATTTCTCACAGCCTTTAGTTGAATCACATTTGGTACAAGTAAAACCATTTGACCATTTCATAGCTGCCAAATAAGCCTTACAAGAATCATCATTTGGTAATTCTTTGATAAAGTTTAGTATGCTTTATCCTTCTATAACTTTCATAAACTCTAATTTTAGTGACTTAAAATACAGAAATCAAACAACACTAAGCTTAACAACTTCAAAAAAAACTTGGAAAAAAGTTTAAAAAGCTCAACCGAAGACCTCAAAAAATGTATATGGGTTAATAAAAGCAAAAACAATTCTTTAATCATAATATTAAACAAATTAGAACTCTATATTTATAATTTAACAAGAGAAAACAAGGAAATCCATATCGATTTCAAAACCTCTTTATTCCAACACGAATATAAGCTTCCCAAATATTGGAATAGAGACAACTATTCAATATTAAGAGAAACCATAGAAAACGCATTAAAACACTCTAAAGTCTCTCGTATAAACTTAGAATTCAATATAGAAGAAAACAATAAACTAACTATTATCACTTCCAATAATGGAGAAAACTTTAAAAGAGAAGATTTATTAAACACCCCATATATTTCCAATATAAAAAGAAAAGCAGAAAGCATGGGAAATACCATAAAATTTGAACCAGAAAACAGTGAAATAGTTAATAAAATCATCATTACAGGAACAATCCCAAACATCCAATAATCAGTTGTACAAATAATTAAACTTACTCTTTTTGCAATCATGTTAATAGTTGTATATTCCCTTAATAAAAATAAAAACATGGATATCCTATAATATATAAGCGGCAACCGATTATTTCTAGTACTAGGTTTAGTACTAATAATTGTATATATAGTTAATAGAAGAAAAAGAAGATAGTATCTTTGCAACGTAAATAAACGTAGTAATGAGCAACAACATACGCATCACAAAGCAATTTTCGTTCGAAACCGGTCACGCACTCTATGGCTATGACGGTAAATGTAAAAACGTACATGGGCACAGTTACAAACTTTCCGTAACCGTTATAGGTCAACCAATTACAGATAACACAAATGTGAAATTTGGAATGGTAATAGACTTTGGCGATCTTAAAAAAATAGTTACAGAAGAAATTGTAGACGTATTCGATCACGCCACAGTATTCAATAAAAACACACCACACGTAGAGTTAGCAAAAGAACTACAAGATCGCGATCACAATGTGCTACTAGTAGACTACCAGCCAACAAGCGAAATGATGGTAATAGACTTTGCACAAAAAATAAAACAACGCCTACCAAAACACATCAACCTACACTCTTTAAAACTTCAAGAAACAGACAGTTCTTTTGCAGAATGGTTTGCTTCCGAGAATAATTAGGGCGCTACCACAAGGGTCGGGCTTTCGCTAGTCGCTCTCTTCGAGGAGCTCCAACAATAGCTCAATCCCTAACGCAATACAACAGACCTATAAAACATTAGAACACAAACAAATAAATTCCTGCCTTAGTAGGAATTAGTATATTTACCACATGCAAATTCCAAAAGGCAAAAAAATATATTTCTCCTCAGATAACCACTTGGGAGCTCCCACAATAGAAGCCTCTAAACCACGCGAAAAAAAATTCGTTGCTTGGTTAGACGAAATAAAAGAAGATGCAGCTGCTATATTTCTTTTAGGCGATATGTTCGATTTTTGGATGGAATTTAAAACTGTAGTCCCAAAAGGATTTACACGTACACTTGGTAAACTTGCCGAAATATCAGACTCAGGAATACCTATCTACTATTTTGTTGGTAATCATGACCTTTGGATGAATGGCTATTTTGAAGAAGAACTAAACATACCCGTATACCACAAACCAAAAGAATTCATCTTTAACAATAAAACCTTTTTTATTGGTCACGGAGATGGTTTAGGCCCTGGAGACAAAGGTTATAAACGCATGAAAAAGGTCTTTACAAATCCATTTTGTAAATGGCTATTCCGTTGGTTACATCCAGATTTAGGCGT
The DNA here is from genome assembly GCA_938003745.1 of uncultured Algibacter sp. Taxonomy (GTDB): domain Bacteria; phylum Bacteroidota; class Bacteroidia; order Flavobacteriales; family Flavobacteriaceae; genus Postechiella. The sequence continues at coordinate 24,747 of CALKXS010000032.1, read as the reverse complement.
TCGTATGGCACAATATCTATCCGTAAAAAATAAACTAATTTCTGGAGACGACGATGCTAAATTCTTAGGCGAAGACAACGAATGGCTCGTACAATATTGCAAACGTAAACTAGAAACTAAACATCGTGATTTCTTCGTGTTTGGTCACCGCCATTTACCATTAAACATAGACCTAGGAAACAATTCAAAATACATGAATCTAGGTGATTGGATTCAATATTACACTTATGGTGTTTTTGATGGAGAGAATTTCGAGCTTAAAGAATATTAAACAGCCTTAATCTTCATTCTCACTAGCCTCAACATCCTCTCTTAAATCTAAGTTTCTAAAAGTTGGAGAAACTATTCCTGTGGCAATTACTGTAATTAAAGTCATAGTACCACCAAAAACAATAGCAGCAACTGGCCCAACTAGCTTTGCAGCTAATCCACTCTCAAAAGCACCTAATTCATTAGAAGATCCCACAAACATAGAATTTACAGAAGATACGCGCCCACGCATATCGTCAGGTGTTTTTAATTGTAATATGGTTTGACGAATAACCATCGAAATACCATCTGCTGCCCCACTAATAAACAACATTAAAACACTCAACCAAAACATATTAGACAAGCCAAAACCAATAATACTAACACCAAAAACAAATATTGAAATCAATAATTTTTTACCTGTATTTTTACTTATTGGAATATATGTTGTAGCAAACATAGTAACAATGCTCCCCATAGATATAGATGCATTTAAAATGCCGAAACCTTGGCTACCAACCTCCAATATATCTTGTGCAAAAATAGAAAGTATAGCCACGGTGCCACCAAATAAAACGGCTATCATATCTAAAGTTAAAGCGCCAAAAATAGCTTTATTTTGAAACACAAAACGAACACCTACTTTTAAACTTTCGCTTAAAGGTTCTCCAATATTTTTATTTAAAATAGGTTTCTTTTTCACAAAAAAGGTTAGAAAAAGTGAAATTAAAACTAACACAAAAACAACACACAACGTATTGTCTACTCCTATCCAACTAATAAAAAAACCTCCAAAAAGAGAGCCTAAAACCGCCGCCGTTTTCCAAGTACTTGTACTCCATGTCGCAGCATTTGGATATATTTTTTTAGGAACAATTAATGCTACTAAAGAAAAAATAATAGGACCGAAAAAAGCACGTAAAAAGCCTCCAAAAAAGACTAATGCATAAATAGAATATAAAATGGTTTTTACAGACCAATCACCAACCACACTATCAGAAGTTAATAAATACAAGCCCAAACTAATTAAAGAAAAAGCAGCTATACAAAGTGCAAATAGGTTTCTTTTTTCTTTTTGATCTACAATATGGCCTGCAAATGGTGCTACAAAAAAAGCAGGGATAAATTCGCAAGCTCCTATTAAAGCCAAATTCCAAGGGTCTTTGGTTAAACTATACACTTGCCATTCTATAACAATAAATTGCATAGACCAACCAAATACCAAGAATAAACGTAATAATAAAAATATGTTGAATTCTTTAATTCGTAATGCAGCGTAGGGATCTGTTTTTGCCATAAATTATGCTTTTATATCTCTTAACTTAAATTGTAATGAAACATTTCCTTGCCATTCGTTTTCATCTACAGAATACACAGCGCTAAACCGTTTACGATCTAAAATAAGATCTATTTTATCACCCATACTAAAGCCAACACACACAAAATTATTTGACGCGTTTTGCTGTTTAACCGTTAGTCTTAAATGGGTTTTATCTGCCCCTACACATTTACCGTATCCAGTATCTATTAAATTTTCAGTTTTAAAAACGGGTGTCATATTACTTGGTCCGTAAGGTGCAAACTGTTTTAATATGCGATAAAATTTTGGAGAAATAGCGTCTAAATTAACCTCTGCATCAATTTTAATTTCTGGAATTAATAAATCATGATCAATGGTTGTTTCTACAACATGTTCAAATGCTCTTTTAAAGGCTTCATAGTTTTCTTCCTTCAAGGTTAAACCAGCTGCATATTTATGCCCTCCAAATTGCTCTATATGTTCACTACAAGCTTCCAAAGCATTATAAACATCAAACCCTTTAACAGATCGTGCAGATGCTGCTAACTTATCGCCGCTTTTTGTGAATACTAAAGTTGGTCTATAATAGGTTTCTGTTAATCTAGAAGCCACAATACCAATAACACCTTTATGCCAATCTTCGTCATAAACAACAGTAGTAAAGCGTTCCTGCTCTTTTTGTTTTTCAATTTGCTTAAGAGCCTCTTCTGTAATTCGTTTATCTGTTTCTCGTCTATCTAAATTATATTGATCAATTTCAGCTGCAAATTCTCGAGCTTTATCCTCTTCCTCTTCAGATAATAACGCTACTGCATAATTACCGTGCTTCATCCTTCCCGCAGCATTAATTCTAGGTGCAACAATAAACACCACATCGGTAATAGTTAATTCTGTTTTTTCAACTTGTTCTAGAATCGCTTTTATTCCTGGTCTAGGATGCGAATTAATAATCATCAAACCAAAATAGGCAAGCACTCTGTTTTCACCATCTATAGGCACAATATCTGCCCCAATAGCAGTTGCAACCAAATCAAGATACTCAACTAAATCATCAACCGTTTTACCTTCTTTTGAAGCTAAAGCTTGAATCAATTTAAACCCAACGCCGCAACCACATAATTCTTTAAAAGGATATTCGCAATCGTTCCTTTTAGGATCTAAAACAGCCGCAGCATCTGGAAGTTCATGTCCAGGTCTATGGTGATCACAAATAATAAAATCAATACCTAAGGTTTTTGCATGTGCTACTTTTTCAACAGCTTTAACACCACAATCTAGCGCTACAATTAAAGTGAAATCATTTTCTAAAGCGAAATTGATTCCTTTATAAGACACACCATACCCTTCATCATACCTATTAGGAATATAAGTATGAACAAGCGGATGTTTCGTTTTTAAATACGTAGACATTAATGCGACAGATGTAGTTCCGTCTACGTCATAATCACCATAAACCAAAATGTTTTCATTATTAGCTATTGCTTTTTCAATTCGGGCAACAGCCTTATCCATATCTTTCATTAAGAATGGATCATGCAAATCTTCTAGACTAGGTCTAAAAAAAGTTTTTGCATCTTCAAATGTTTCAATACCACGCTGAATTAACAACGTTGCAATAGCATCATCAACATGAAGTGATTCTTTTAAAGCCTCAACTTTTTCTTTTTGTGGTTTTGGTTTAAGCGTCCAACGCATGTTTAAGAATTATGAAAATGAGTTTCTACTGTTAACGCTGCAAATTGACGAAACATTTCCATAACACCACAATATTTTTCAACAGATAAGTCGACTGCTTTTTGAAGTTTCTTTTCTTTTAAATTATCGCCGTAAAAATGAAAACTCATCGTTATTTTATCATAAACTTTAGGATGCTCTTCTGTTAAATTAGCATCCAAATCTATTTTAAAATCGGCAACATCAAGTTTCATTTTTTTTATTAAAGAAGCTACATCTAAACCAGAGCATCCTGCTAAACCAGAAAGCATTAGTGCTTTAGGACGATAACCTTCACTTTTCCCTCCATTTTCTTCTCCTGCATCTATAAATAAATTTTGCCCTGATGGATTTGTACTTTCAAATCTCATCTCTCCTAACCATTTTGTACTAACTTGAACTCCCATTTTACTATATTATTTTTATTCCTTATGATAAATCTTATTTTTAAACTGAACACAAACAACATCTTTAAAAAGTTAAAATTCTATTTAAATTTCTTTTTTTGATGTTTCTTGTAATTATCAAAAATAATACTTAAAAAATTAAAATATGCCTTTAGTTACACCATTATCTGCAGATCATGATTTAGAAACCAAAGAATTAGCAGAATTCTTTAATGAAACCTTAGGGTTTTGCCCCAACTCGGTATTAACTATGCAAAGGCGCCCTGCCATTAGTAAAGCATTCATCAATTTAAATAAAGCGGTAATGGCCAATGAAGGTCGAGTAACCTCTGCTTTAAAACGTATGATTGCTTGGGTGTCTAGTAACTCTACTGGGTGTAGATATTGTCAAGCGCATGCTATTCGTGCTGCAGAACGTTATGGTGCAGAACAAGAACAACTTGATAATATTTGGGAATACAGAACACATCCTGCTTTTAATGAAGCCGAACGTGCAGCTTTAGATTTTAGCTTGGTGGCAAGTCAAGTTACTAATGGTGTTGATGAAGCCATAAAAAAACGTTTATACGAACATTGGGATGAAGGTGAAATTGTAGAAATGCTTGGTGTTATTTCTTTATTTGGATATTTAAACCGATGGAATGACAGCATGGGAACTTCTATTGAAGGTGGAGCTGTTGAAAGCGGCAATCAATATTTAGGCAAACATGGCTGGGAGAAGGGGAAGCACCTATAGATTGTTAGAGGTTTAGACCGCTTCGCTTTTAGATAGAATTAGATTGAAACCTTGTCAGGAATGGTGAGGTTTTTTAATACTTTAAAAAAGATTCAAAAAACAGACAGAAAAACAAGTATCTACCACATAAAGTAAAAACATCTTATTCAGACAGTTAAATAAAATTAATAATTAAAAAAACAAACTAAATTATTTTTGTACAAAACAAATTTAGTTTATTTTTGGACTGTTATTAACTTATAAATAAAGTGAAATAACAAAAAAAGATACCTCATTAAAGGTAGCCATAAAAGTAAATTTACTTTTTATAGTTTAACCAAGCATTGACTAAACCAATTACAGTGCCAACAAAGGCAATAGTAATCATTGAAATTTCATATACTGTCATATACTTAATTTCGGTAGCTATAATTGTTAAACAATAAAAACCTATACCAAGCTGATAGAGTAGGATTTATCAGCTTTTTATTACCCATAGCTACCATTTTCTAAGGGCAGTTTAGATTACTCAACAAATTTACTAAATATCCTTTAGATTTACTTAATAAGGTTTTAAACACTACAGGTAAGTTTTTAACAAAAAAAAGATAGAATACTTGTATAAACCCTCGTACTTGAAGAGTCATTCATAAAACTTAACTCGCCCTTAACAAGACACTAAGACACGATTACTATTAACTTATTGAAAAGTTTTTGGGCGTCATTTTTATCAGAAAAAAACTGTAATAAATTGCTGTTTTGAAAATAAAGTAAATTTATTCTATAAAAATTTTGAAACCCTTTTTTTCAACTCCGGCAACACCTCAACATCAAACCAAGGGTTTTTAGTTAGCCAAAATCTATTTCGAGGAGATGGGTGTGGTAATGGTAAAAACTTAGGAAGGTATTCTTTATAATTAGCAACTGTTTCCGTTAGTGTTTTCTTTGCTTCTTTTCCCAGGTAATACTTTTGCGCATACATACCAATTAAAAGAACCAATTCAACTTTTGGTAATTTATCTAATAACTGTTTATGCCATTCTGGTGCGCATTCTGGTCTTGGTGGTAAATCGCCTGTTTTTCCTTTTCCGGGGTAACAAAACCCCATAGGTATAATGGCAAATTTGGTTTCATCATAAAAATCTTCATTGCTTATATTTAACCATTTTCGTAACTGTTTCCCACTAGCATCATCCCACGGAATACCAGATGCGTGAACTTTGGTTCCTGGTGCTTGCCCTATAATTATAATTTTAGAATCTGGGTGTGCAGACACAGTAGGTCGTGGACCCAATGGTAAATGCTTATCGCATATATTGCACTGTCTTATATTATAGAGTAAGTCTTCCATTTTTACTTAATTTATCCATTATGATGAGATTCTGAAATACTCAAATAAATTCAGCACAAGAAAGTTCAGAATGACTAGAAACTGTCTAAAAAGTAATCTAGATGTCATATAGAACTTGTCTAAATATTTTAACTAATCGATAATCAATATCAGTTTCGACAAGCTTAACTTTACAAACCAATTAACAATGACTTTTTAAACAATTTTTCTATTTTTTCACTAAAGCACTTCCTTCAAAAGATAAGCCATTAAAACCAGTATTCATAAAATTTCTAATATTTTGATGCCCATCTCCGTTTGGGTCGTTTAAAACGTCATCAAAATAATATTGACCAAAACATGCTAAAGTTTCTTCTTTTGATAAGCCTTCGGCTTTAGCAAAAGCAAATAATTTACATGACCCAGAGTTTTGACCTTCAGTATTTTCTAAAGTTCCATTTTTAAATGCTGTTGGCGTAAAATTGTAATTTTCTTCTACAGCACTCATCGTTTCAGAAAACTCAATGGCTTTTGGTGTGTTTTTTAGTTTGTTTATGAATGTATCTATGTTCATTATTATATATTTTATTATTTCAACATATTTGTTATTAAAAATTTGTTGTGCATTTAGAAAAAAGATTGTTCAAGGGATATAAATACCATACATTTAATTGAATACCAATCAGTTTAATGTAATGAGCAATCTTTTCGAAAATTACGAAATTATTTTGAATAACCTCAAAACAACATATGGAGATATGGAGAGTTTTGCCAAAACTAGAAAATATAGAACTAGTAAGCCTTGATTTCACTGCTGAATATATGTTATATAAGTATTGAATTAAAGTTGTTTAGATATTTTAAAAATACTGATTTAGAATTTAAGATTGAACGAAGTGTTTATAATAAAAGACGCAAAAAGAACTATTGAATTATACCGAATCTATTAAGAAAACGTATTAGTGAAATGTTTGTTGAATTTACAGATGTTTTTGTTGTAGATTCTATGCCGACTTCTATTTGTAAATATGCAAGAATTGGACGTTCTAAAATTTATTCTACTTATGAAATATTCGGCTATTGTACCTCTCAAAAAAAATAAATATTTTGGATTTAAATGACATACAGTTTGTGACAAGAATGGCGTGTTTCATTCATTTGATTTGGCAGCTGCACATATTCATGATGTAAATTATCTAAAAAGTGTAAACATAAATTTAAAAAATTACACATTGATTGAACATAGAAGCTAAGTTGTCGCGTATTATCAGTTAGATTTGTTCACACATTCAAATATAAATTTGTCACATAATTAAAAAAATAGGGCTTCTATTCTTTTTCTTGATTTTCTAAAAATATAAGGTTGTTTTCTATAATTACTTTGATTTAATCGCATAGTAACATTAAGCTTTATGTTGACTTTTCAAATAAGTCAAGTTGATATTGAGTAGAAAGATACCCTTTATCATCAATTAAAGTGCAGTCTTTAATTTGATATTGAATATCTTTTAAGTAATTTATATCATGTACAGATGCAGGACTTATATCAAGGCTTTTAAAGATACCACTTACTGAACATACAGCATGTAATTTATAACCGTAACACCTTAATATCTAAAATTTTGAGAAGCACAATAGCCTTTGTTAGGAACACAATTGGGTTGGTCTTTACATATTTTAGAACGACTACTTCTAGCTTCTTTGCAAACTTCTAAGAGCATACTATCAACAATAAAATAATCCTCGAACTCATTAAAAGCATTTGGCAGTTTAGTTCTAATATATTCTATATCAACAAACAACCTTCTTTTTCTTCGATTATAAACGCTACGCTCAATTTTATTGGAAAGCTCTGGAGGTAATTTTCTAAACAAATCACATTTACTATCAAAATCTAAATATTCTGCAGTCAAATTAATACTTATTAATGCTAAATCTGATAGTTTAGGTTTTCGTCTTTGTTAAGAAATTAAGTTTTTGGAATAAATATGAGTTAAAAACTGATATATTTTGTCGAAATTTGATAAAAAGTTGCGCGTGCTAATTGTTTGTGTGGCAGCTACAATTTACTTCTATATGAGCAGATTACTTAACTTTTTTATCTGTAAATTATAATGCACAACAGGTATAAATAAAATTAATCTTGCCTAAATGCATAACAGGTATCAATTTGCTTAAATACTTTAGGTAGTGATTCAATAGCATCAAATGTGGCTTGTTTGCCGCGTACATCAAGATTTAGATGTGTTGTACATCGGTTAAGCCTTCTAATACTTCTTAAATGGTTGTTAATCTATTCAAGAGTCTACTACAAAGTATTAATTTAATACTTTGTTTTGCAAATTCATAAGCGGTAGCTTCTCCAATACCGTTAGTTGCTCCAGTAATAAAGGCTATTTTAGTCATTATTTTTTTATTGATTGTTTGATGTTTTATTTAAAAAATAACTTTAATAGAAGTTCGTTAGTGTCAAATTATAGTTAATGATTTGTGTTTTTTATTATAGAGTCTTAAATTAAGAGAAACTTATCATAATTATTGGTTAAAGTCGAGATTCATTGATGTTATTCTATATATTTTAACCTATTTTTAACAAGTTTTAATTAAAAATTTCAACAAATTGCAATGTTCAAATAAGAACAGTATATTCGAGCTTTTAAAATATTAAAAATAATGGAAGAGACAGGTACAATTGATATTAAGACAATTAACGAAAAGATTGAAAAAGAAAGTGCTTTTGTTGATTTGCTTACATTCGAGATGAATAAAGTCATTGTTGGACAAAAGCATATGATAGAACGTTTGCTTATAGGCTTATTAGGTCGTGGGCATATTCTATTAGAAGGTGTTCCTGGATTAGCAAAAACATTAGCTATTAATACACTTGCACAAGCTGTAGATGGTAGCTTTAGTAGAATACAGTTTACGCCAGATTTATTGCCAGCAGATGTTACTGGTACTTTGATTTATAATATGAAAGAGAGTGACTTTTTAATTAAGAAAGGTCCAATTTTTGCAAATTTTGTACTAGCAGATGAGATAAATAGAGCCCCAGCAAAAGTACAATCGGCTTTACTAGAAGCAATGCAAGAGAAGCAGGTAACTATTGGTGATGAAACTTTTGCATTAGATAAGCCGTTTTTAGTAATGGCAACAATGAATCCTGTTGAGCAAGAAGGAACATATCCTTTGCCAGAAGCTCAAGTTGACCGTTTTATGTTGAAAACAGTTATTGATTACCCAAAGATTGATGATGAGCAAATGATTATGAGAGCCAATCTTAAAGGTGCTTGGGACAAAGTAAATCCTGTAGTTTCTGTAGGACAAATCGTAAGAGCACAAGAGGTTGTTAGAGAGGTTTACATGGATGAAAAAATTGAAAAATATATATTAGATATTATTTTTGCAACGCGTTACCCAGAAAAATATAGACTTGCAGATTTAAAACCTCTTATTTCTTTTGGAGCGTCTCCTCGTGGAAGTATCAATTTGGCTACGGCTGCAAAATGTTTTGCTTTTATTAAGCGTCGTGGTTATGTGATTCCAGAAGATGTTCGTGCAGTTGTACATGATGTGTTAAGGCACAGAATTGGTATTACTTATGAAGCTGAGGCCGAAAATGTAACTTCAGAAGATATTATTAATAAGATTGTAAACGAAATAGAAGTACCATAGGAAGTTTGACAGTAAATTAGTTTTCAGTAAGCAGTTGTTTGTTTACTCGAATTCTGATTTTGTTTTTTGACTGTTAACTGAAGATTGCACACTGCATACTTAAAAAATGGATACTAAAGAATTACTAAAAAAAGTACGAAAAATTGAGATTAAGACACGCCGATTGTCTGATCATATTTTTGGAGGAGAATATCATTCTACCTTCAAAGGTCGTGGTATGACTTTTAGCGAAGTGCGTCAGTATCAATTTGGAGACGATGTTAGAAGTATAGACTGGAATGTTACCGCACGTTATAATGAGCCTTATATAAAAGTTTTTGAAGAAGAGCGAGAACTTACCATGATGCTTATGGTTGATGTTTCTGGTTCAGAGTTATTTGGAACAGATCAGCAATTTAAAAATGAAGTAGTGACCGAAATTGCAGCAACTTTAGCATTTTCTGCAACACAGAATAATGATAAGATAGGATTGATTTTATTTTCGGATACTGTTGAGTTATTTATTCCTCCTAAAAAAGGACGTTCACATGTTTTAAGAATTATTAGAGAACTTATTGAATTTGAACCAAAAAGTAAGCAAACCAATCTTGCGGAAGCTTTAAAGTTTTTGCGAAATGTTATGAAGAAAAAAGCCATTGTTTTTGTACTTTCAGATTTTATAGCAGATGATTATGAGCATACCATAAAAATTGTTTCAGGCAAGCATGATGTTACCGGTATTCGAGTTTTTGATAAACGTGAAGAAGAGATTCCTAATTTAGGAATGGTGCAAATGCAAGATGAAGAAACAGGTGACCTTATGCTAGTAAATACAGCTTCAAAAAAAGTAAGGCATAATTACAGTCAGTTCTATCAAGAAAAAGTAAAGTATTATAAAGAAAGTTTTTCAAGATCTGGAGCAGGAACGATAAATTGTCGTGTTGATGAGAGTTATGTGAAAAAACTTTTAGGATATTTTAAAGGAAGAGGATAATAAACAGTTAAAAGCTATAAGTGAAAAGTTATAAGTTTAAAAATAGAAAGCATAATAAAAAAAGGAATTCAAGTTTTAATAAAAGAGGAGTAACCTTTTTTATTTCTGCCTTTTGTCTAATCTCTTTCACCTCTTTTGCTCAAGTAAAATCGTCTATTGAAACAAATTCGATTAGAATAGGAGAGCAAATTACGTATCAAATAGAGGTTGAAGCAGATACCACAAGTTTGGTTGTGTTTCCAGAAGGGCAGTCTTTCCAACCGTTGGAAATGATTGAAGCTTATCAAATTGATACAACCAAAAGCGGTGGTAAATACAATTTGATAAGGCGTTACGGGTTAACACAATTTGATTCTGGGTATTACGCTATTCCGAAGCAAAAAATTATAATAGGAAACAAATCCTTTTTTACAGACTCGTTAGATGTCCGCGTAAGCGAAGTTATTGTTGATACTACAAAACAGGGGTTGTATGATATTAAGCCTATTGTTGTGGTTAGTAAAACGGGTAGTGATTGGTGGAAATACCTTTTATATGCTTTGTTGGCAATAGCTGTAGTTGCTGTTTTGCTATACTGGTTTTTATGGAGGCAAAAACCACTTTCTGAAGAAGAAAAGATAGCGCTTTTACCACCTTATGACAGAGCTAAATTAGCTTTGAAAAATTTAGATGAAAGCCATTATTTAGAACATGAAAATTTAAAAGATTATTATTCTGAATTAACATTTATTATTAGAAAGTATCTTGATGAGAAGATTTACGATCGTGCTTTAGAAAGCACTACAGATGAGCTTATAGATAGGCTTAACATACTTAAGCAAGGTAATCAAGTTGATTTAAGTAAAGAAGATATCAAGAATTTAGAAAGCATTTTAAAACGTGCCGATTTAGTAAAATTTGCTAAGTCCGCTCCAGATATTGAGTTGGCAAAAATAGATAGAGATACTATTGATATTGAAATAGATCATGTAAAAGAAGCTTTGCCAGAGCCTACTGAAGAAGAAAAGCTTTTAGATGAGCAATATAGGGAAGAACAAGAGCGTAAAAAGAAACGTAAAAAAGTATGGATAACCGTTGCAATTAGTGTATTCTTATTGATTGCTACAGTTGTTGGTTTATCTTTAAAATTTGGTTTCGATTATGTGAAAGATACTGTAATTGGTCATGACAGTAAAAAACTTTTAGAAGGTGAATGGATTACAAGTCAATACGGTATTCCACCTGTAAATATTACAACCCCTAAGGTTTTAAAACGAATGGCTGCGCCAATACCAGAAGAAGCTAAACAACAGGTTAATGTAACTATGTTTGGTTATGGTAGTTTAATTGATAAATTTAATATAGCGGTTATTACAACTAAAATTAAAAATTTAGGAGAAAACAAAATTGAACTTCAGCAAATTGCAGAACAAAGTATAAAATTGATTGAAGCGAAGGGCGTTGAAAATATGCTGGTTAAATCTGATAAGTTTATAACACCCAATGGAGCAGAAGGACTAAAAACGTATGGAACAGCAAACTTTCCAACGTTGATTGAAGGCGAAAAAGAGGCTGGAAACTACACTATTTTGCTTTTTAATGTAGAAAATGTAATTCAACAAATCATGTTGACATGGAAAGATGATGATACATATGCAGATCAAATGGTAGAACGCATTTTAAATTCTGTAGAACTTAAATATGAAGAAGAGTAATGTTAGAGGGAATTCAATTTTTAAATAAAGAGTTTTTTTGGTTGCTACTATTGTTGCCTTTGGTAGTCTTATGGTATGTGTCAAAACAAAAAAAACAAACGGCGGAGCTTAAGATGTCGAGCTTAAAAGGTTTTAAGGTTACCAATTCTTGGTTGCCAAAAGTTAAGCATGTATTGTTTTTATTTCGTTTAATAGCCTTGGCACTTTTAATTACGGCTTTGGCAAGACCGCAAACAGTAGATGTGTCTACAAAAACAAAAACAACACGAGGTATAGATATTGTTATGGCTATAGATGTATCTGCAAGTATGTTGGCTAAAGACTTATCTCCAAATAGGTTGGAAGCGCTTAAAAAAGTAGCTGCAGAGTTTATTAAGGGTAGACCAAATGATAGAATTGGTTTGGTTGAATACGCTGGAGAAAGTTTTACAAAAACACCAATTACAAGTGATAAGTCTATTGTATTACGATCTTTAAAAGATATAAAGTACAATACGGTTATTGAGGGCGGAACTGCAATTGGTATGGGGTTGGCAACTTCTGTAAACCGATTAAAAGATAGTAAAGCAACAAGTAAGGTTATTATATTATTAACAGATGGGGTTAATAATTCAGGTTTTATAGACCCAAAAATAGCAAGTGAGTTGGCTTTAGAATACGAGATTAAGACCTATACTATTGGTTTAGGAACTAATGGAATGGCATTGTCTCCAATTGGCATTGATCCTAGAACAGGTAATTTTCAATACGGTCGTGCTCAAGTAGAAATTGATGAGGCACTGTTAAAAGAAATTGCCAAAGTTACTGGTGGGGAGTATTTTAGAGCAACGAATAACAAAAAACTTGCAGAGATTTATGATGAAATTAATAAGCTTGAAAAGACTGAAATAGAAGAATTTAAATTTTATAATTACGAAGAAAAATATAGGTCGTTAGTACTTCTTGCTGGACTTTTATTGATGCTTGAATTGTTGCTACGTTTTACGTTTTTTAGAAGTTTTGTTTAAAAATATCAATTATTGATTAATAAATATGTTTGATTTATTAGAAGAAAAAATATGGTTTTGGACATTGCTAATCATTCCGGTGATTGTGGTGCTATTTCTATTACTTCAAATTTGGAAAAGAAGTGCACAGAAAAAATTTGCTGATAAGGAAATGATGAATAGGTTGAGTCCTAATAAATCATTTTTTAAATCGGTATTAAAAATAATTGTGTTGTGTCTTGCTTTTGCTTGTTTTTCTATGGCATTGGTAAACCCAAAGAATGGAACCAAATTAGAAACAGTTAAAAGAGAAGGAGTAGATATTGTTTTTGCTGTTGATGTTTCTAAAAGTATGTTGGCAGAAGATATTGCGCCAAATCGATTAGATAAATCTAAGCAATTGGTCACGCAAATCATTAATAATTTAGCTAGTGATCGCGTTGGAATTATTGCTTACGCAGGAAAAGCGTTTCCGCAATTACCAATTACAACAGATTATGCGTCGGCTAAAATGTTTTTAAATAACATGAATACCGATATGTTATCGTCTCAGGGAACAGCAATTAATGAAGCTATTAAACTAGCTAAAACTTACTTTGATAACGAAGAGCAAACCAATCGTCTACTTATTATAATCTCTGATGGTGAAGATCATAGTGAAGAAGCTGTTTCAATAGCAGAAGAAGCAAACGAAGAAGGGATTAGAATTTTTACTATTGGTGTAGGCGATTTAAAAGGAGGTCCAATTCCAATAAAAAAGGGGGACGTTGTACAGAGTTATAAAAAAGATAGCCAAGGAGAAACTGTTATTACGCGTTTAAATGAAGAAACCCTTAAAGGAATAGCAGAAGAAGGTGATGGCGCATATATAAACGGGAAAAATACGTATAACGTAGTTGAAAGTATTAGAGAGATACTAAACGGTATGGATAAAACAGAATTTGAAGCCAAACAATTTGCAGATTTTAAAGACCAGTTTCAATGGTTTTTAGGTTTTGGTATTTTCTTTTTGTTATTAGATATTTTCTTATTGGAGCGCAAAACAGCATGGTTGAAAAAGTTGAATTTATTTAACGAAAATTTTTAATTGAACAGATATTAATTCCGCGAAAGCGTTATTTATATTTTTTTTAACGAACATAAAAACAGGGTTTTATAACTTAGTTTATAGAATTTAAAACAATAACATACAGATGAAGCATATTTTAGTAATGATATTATTGTTATTTGTATCAGTTTCTTTTGCTCAAGATAAGGAAGAGTTGCTCGCTTTAAAAAAAGCAAATAATCATATTTATGAAGCAAATACTTTAGCTAGTAATGATGATTTTGTTTCGGCGGAAATGGAATATAGAAAGGCGCTTTCCAATCAGCCATCAGCAGTAGCGGGAGCTTATAATTTGGGTAATTCTTATTACGAAGAAGGAAATTACGAAGAGGCACTTTATAGGCATCAACAAGCTGCAAAAGGTGCGACATCTAAAACAGAACGTCATAGAGCATTTCATAACATGGGAAATGTTTTAATGAAAAATCAAAATTTTAAAGAAGCAGTTGAAGCTTATAAAAATGCCTTGAGAAATAACCCAACAGATGAAGAAACGCGTTATAATTTAGCATTGGCTAAGAAAAAGAAAAAAGAGCAAGAAGATAAAGACGATCAAAATAAAGACGACAAGGATAAGGAAGATAAGAATGACGATAAAGATAAGAAGGACGAGGATAAAGAGAATAAAGACGAGGATAGCAAGGATAAAAAGGACGAAGATAACAAAGACGATAAAAAAGATAAGGGAGACGAGGATAAGAAGGAGGAAGATAAAAAAGATGATGAAGGAAAGCCTAAGGATGAAAAAGAAGATAAAGGAAAAGGTGATGAAGATAAAAAGAAAGATGAAAAGAAGCCACAACCACAATCTGGGCAGTTATCTCCTCAGCAAATAAAGAGCCTTTTGGAAGCCATGAATAATCAAGAACAAAAGGTTCAAGAAAAAATGAATGCGCAAAAAGAAAAAGGGATAAAAATAAAGACTGAAAAAGATTGGTAATTTATTTTCTATCTATGTAGAATTGCATTTAAGAAAAGAGAAATGAAATTGAAAAAGTATATATCTATAATTGTTTTGCTATTTGTAACAAGTTTTGTTTTTTCACAAGTAAAATTTGAAGCAAAGGTTAGTAAAAAGAAACTTGGAGTAAATGAACGTTTACGTGTTGATTTTGAAATGAATCAAGATGGAGATAATTTTAATCCGCCTAATTTTTCGGGGTTTACCGTTATAGGTGGTCCAAATCAATCGGTAAGTAATTCTTGGATAAATGGAGTGCGTTCATTTAAGAAAACATATAGTTATTTTTTAGCACCAAAAAAACGAGGGAACTTTACCATTACACAAGCGACAATAAATGTTGATGGAGAAACGTATAAAACAACACCTATTAAGATTGAAATTACTGCGGCTATAGATAAGCCAAAAGACCCTAATGATCCTAATTATATAGCTTCAGAAAACATTCATTTGGTAGCAGAGGTTTCAAAAGTAAATCCATATTTAAATGAAGCTATAACTGTTGTTTATAAACTATATGTAGCGCACAATACAGCAGTTAATAATTGGAGAGAAATTGATAGTCCAAGGTATAATGATTTTTGGAGTCAGAATATAGATACTAAAGGACAGAAAGTGCAAAATGGAACATACAAAGGCGAAGATTATCGCTTTTTAGTGTTAAAAAAAACAGTTCTATATCCGCAAAAAACAGGCAAATTAAATATAGAGCCTTTAAGTTTGGATATTACTGTAGAGGTGCCAACAAACAGACGAGATATTTTTGGAAGCCGTATGATCTCTAGAGTCCATAAAACGGTGTCTGCAGGGAATAAAAGTATTAATGTTAAGGCGTTGCCAGACGCAGGAAAACCAGTTGATTTTACAGGTGCGGTAGGTAATTTTTCTTTTAATGTATCAACAAGTAAAACTGCGCTTAATGCATCAGAATCTTTACAAGCTAAGATTGAAGTAAGAGGAAAAGGAAATTTAAAGTTGTTTACACTTCCCAAAATATCTTTACCAAGTTCTTTAGAGGTTTATGAGCCTGAGCATAAGGAAAGTGTAAGAACAAATTTATCTGGTATGCAAGGTAGTATTTCAGATACGTATACTATAGTTCCGCAATATAAAGGGAAGTACCCAATTCCTAATATTTCCTTTTCATATTTCGATTTAAAAACAGAAAGCTATAAACGTTTGTCTTCAAACGAAATTGTAATTGATGTTTTAGAAGGTCCTTTAAACAATGCTATAGAAACGGGAGAAGAAACAACTAACGGCAATGCTAAACAACGTGTAGTTTTAAATAACGACCAGTTTGCGTTTATAAAAACAAAGTCTAACTTCTCATCAGTAAAACAGGATTATTTCTTTAAAACTCCAATTTTTTGGAGTGCTTTATTATTACCCTTTTTAGCAATTCCGTTAGCTATTGTAGTAAGAAAGAAAAAGGCAACTAGAGGTGCCGATGTATTTGGTAATAGAATTAGAAAAGCCGATAAATTGGCTAAGAAATACTTGAGTACTGCTAAAAAAGCATTAGGTAAAAAAGAAGCTTTTTATATAGCCTTAGAAAAAGCATTGCACAATTACTTAAAAGCGAAATTACATATAGAAACAAGTGATTTAAGTAAAGATAAAATAAAAGTATTATTGAGTAAAAGAGGTGCAGAAGAAGAGGCTATAACTAACTTTAAGTCCATATTAGAGAATTGCGAATTGGCAAGATACACACCAATAACCACGGTAACGATGCAGGAAGATTATAATAAAGCAGCACAAACTATTTCTTTAATTGATAAACAAGCACGTTAATATGAAACAGATATTATACATTCTAGCCTTTTTGTTTAGCATAGTAATACTAGCGCAAAACAATACGTTATTTGAAAAAGGAAATACTCTTTATAATGAGGGAAACTATCCTAAATCTGTAGATGCATATACCAAAATTATTGAGTCTAGCGAGCATTCTGCCGAAGTGTATTTTAATTTAGCAAATGCACATTATAAACTTAATAATATTGCACCAAGCATCTATTATTACGAAAAAGCATTGCAATTAGAACCGAACGATGCCGATATACAAAACAATCTATCCTTTGCAAAAAATATGACTATAGATGCTATAGATGTGTTGCCAGAAACAGGTTTTTCAAAACTTATGAAAAAAATAACCCATGCACAAACTTTTGATGGGTGGGCAAAAACAGCAGTTGCTTTTGTGTTTTTATTTGTAATATTGTTTTTAAGCTATTATTTTTCTTATTCTACAGGCAAAAAACGCTTAGCGTTTATAGCAAGTAATGCATGTTTGTTTTTAATGGTAATAGCATTAATATTAGCTTTTCATAAATACGATTTAGATAAAAAAGATAAACCTGCGATTGTGTTTTCTCAAGAAGGCAAGGTGAAAAGCGAACCAAATACGCGCAGCGAAGAATCTTTCAGGCTGCATGAAGGAACAAAAGTTCAAGTTTTAGACACGGTAAAAAGCTGGAAAAAAATTAAACTAGCAGATGGTAAGACGGGTTGGATATCTTCAGACGATATTAAGGCACTCTAAATTAAAGTATTTTCATCATTTTCTTTCTCCTTCAAAATGTTTGGGAATATCATTGGCATCAAGCTTTTTACGGGTTTATAAAGTTCGGATTCCTCTAAAGTATCCCCGTCGACAAAAGTAATAGCACTATTAAAACGGTCAAATACAATTAAAAGGACGCTTAAAATCAATCCAATTTTTAAAGCGCCAAAAAGCCCACCAAGTACTTTATTAATAATGCCTAAAGCCGCAAAATTAGCTAGTTTAGTAAGCACTTTTCCTGCCAAAGCAATAACTATAATAATTATGATAAAAGTAATTGCAAAAGCAACAATATTAATAGTCTTTTCATTCCAGTCTACTTTGCTTTCAAGAAATTCCGAAGCAAAATTACTAAAATGTATAGAGCCATAAACACCAGCAATTAAAGAAATAAGAGAAGCGGCTTCTACAAAAAGCCCTTTTATAAAACCACGAACAAGACCAAATAAAATTAAAGCACCTAAAACAATATCAATAACATTCATAATTATATAATTTAAGCAAATATAAAATAATACTCACATTTAGGTTTATTAACTTTGTGACTTTAAAATTAGTGAAACTAAAATTTATGGTTAAATAAATATTTTAGCAGAACTCATCCCGATTTTAAATCGGGATCTTATTAAAAAATACCATGGCAAGAGACGAACAATTAAAAGAACGATGGGATTTGGTAGTAGAAAAACTATCCAATCAATTTGCAGACGGAGATATTCTAGACCTAGATGCCATTATTTATCTCATAGGAGTGCAAGAACTTGGGCAGCTAGATAGAGCCTTTAAAAAGGATCAAAAGCTAGATCTCATGCATATTGCCATATGTAAATTATTGTTGCCATATGGTTATTACGAACTCGATTTTGTAGATAATGATGGTTGGCCGCATTACAAAACCTTAGCAGAATTACCCAATTTAAAAGCTGGTGAGCAGAGTGTTTTAATGAAAGAAGCCATTGTAAATTATTTTTTAGAAACCAGTTATATAAATTAGTATTTGGGCGTTACCAGAAGGGTCGGGCTTTCCGTTGTATCTTTTTAATGAAAAATTAAAAAGGATGCCACTGTAATCCCTAACGCAATTCCCGATAATTTGATTAAATTTGCATTCATTTTTTAATGACGTTATGATAGATAAGATAAAAGAACTTATAGCCGAAGCTGAAGCCTTTAAAGCCCAATCAAAAGAAGAGGTAGAAATTTTTCGTATAAAATATTTAGGAAAAAAAGGTTTAGTAAATGATTATTTTGCAGAGTTTAAAAATGTAGCTAAAGATCAAAAGAAAGAATTTGGTCAAACTATAAATAAGCTTAAAAACAAAGCAGAAGAAAAAGTAAACGTATTAAAGGCCGAGTTTGAAAGTAATGAGGAAGAAAATGGTGTTTATGGCGATTTATCTCGTCCAGGAGAACCTATTCAAATAGGAGCGCGTCACCCAATATCAATAGTAAAAAATCAAATTACAGATATCTTTTCTCGTATAGGTTTTAATGTAAGTGAAGGCCCAGAAATAGAAGATGATTGGCACAACTTTACAGCATTAAACTTACCAGAATATCATCCAGCAAGAGATATGCAGGATACGTTTTTTATACAAACGAATCCAGATATTTTATTACGTACGCACACCAGTTCTGTACAAGTGCGATATATGGAAAACAATCAACCGCCAATACGTACTATATCTCCAGGTAGAGTATATCGTAACGAAGCTATTTCGGCACGTTCACACTGTTTTTTTCATCAAGTGGAGGGTTTGTATATAGATAAAGACGTAAGTTTCGCAGACCTTAAGCAAACGCTTCAACATTTCACAACCGAAATGTTTGGCAAATCTAAAATACGTTTGCGTCCATCATACTTTCCGTTTACAGAACCTAGTGCAGAAATTGATGTGTATTGGGGATTAGAAACAGAAACCGATTATAAAATTACCAAAGGAACAGGTTGGTTAGAAATTGGAGGCTGCGGTATGGTAGACCCTAATGTTTTAGAAAACTGTAAAATAGACCCAACTGTATATTCAGGTTTTGCTTTTGGTGTTGGTATAGATCGTATAGCGATGTTATTACATCAAATAGGAGATATTCGTTTACTTAGCGAAAACGATGTTAGATTTTTAGAGCAGTTTAAATCGGCGCTTTAAAAATACTATAAGCCATAAGCTTTTTTAGCGCTTTCAATTTGTTCTTCCTCTGTTGTTTCTGGATATAAAATATATTTAGGAGCTATAATTGGTTTTGAACTGGTTATAATAATTTTAATAATAGTTGAAAATGGAAATTTACCTTGTGTGATTTTCAGTAATTCAGTTTCCATGTCGTTAAAATCATTATCTGCTATAGAAACTAAATAAGCTTTTCCTTTTAGTTGATATCCTTTTTGCTGCAAAACATCTCTATTAAGCTTAAACAAATATTAGGGTTTTCTTTAATATTTCTAACAGATTGAGGAGAGGCTATATTTGCAATAATAATACAGTCTCCTTTATAATGCGTAAAAACTTCTTTTGGAGAAACATTTGGAATATTGCCACTTGAAGAAGTAGCTACCAGCAAAGTATACTTTTATCAATATATTTTCTTATGTCTTCAGTTATAGTCATTACAATTCAGTAAAGATCTTAGAATCAAGCTCCTGCTTTACAACAACATTTTTTGGTCCAAAATCACTTCTATTAAAAGATAGTAGAATCTTACCTGTTTTTTGATAATTATCCCATGGTTTAGAGAACTTAGGTTCATTATCATTAAAGTTTTTAAAGAAATCCCATTGTTTAATAAGGTGATCTTTTTGATCTACATAAACCCAATATTTGTTGTTTGGTGTAACACCAACACTTTCAAAAGTTAATTGTAAAATATCAGCTTTGTTTTCATTTGGTAAGTTGCCTGTTTTAATATGTTTTAAAGTAACTCCATTGTCTTGTAATTTCCATGGCATAACTAACCAATAAGAATCGTTTATCCACCAACGTTTTCCTTGGTTAAGTAGTTTTTTTGTTTTCTTTTCATCTTTAATTAAAATGCCATTTTTGTAAGCTTTCCCTTGAAGTGTATTTACGTTTAGTAAAATAACTTGTTCTTTTTCTGGATTTTCTATTCTCACATCACCAGTCCATTTATTCCAGTATAAAATACGTTTGCCAAAATCCCATTTAATAAAATGAATATTATTATAGTTGTCTGTACCTCCCATAGCTTTTACAACCTCTTCAGCAATAGTCTTTGCTTTTTTTGTATTGGATTGCCCCTGTAGCGATATCGTAGATATTAAAAACACAACAACTAGAACAAGATTTTTATAAAGGGAAATATGTTTCATTTTGTGAATGGTTTTTAGTTTTAACGAAAATAGCCAATTTATGATTCTGTATCAATTATTTAGTTTCTCTTTAACATTAAACTTATTTTTGCAATCTATTTAGATTTACTCGATAATCGAGATTTAAATACTCGGAGGTTTGCCTCGAAATAAAAATTAGTTTTTAATAGATACATTGTGGGTTTACCACGAGGTGGTTTACTTTTAAAATGAAAAAAGACATAGTTATACCAAAAGTTGAAGATGTTTACTTAGCGGTTGTAAATGAATACAATGATATTTATAAAACGCAAGACTGGAATGCTTATATAATTAATGACAAGGATGTAGATTTAGATATGATGCTTATTGTTACTAGCGGATATTCTGAAACAAAAACAACATCTCTTTTTAGAAAAAAGTTAGATAAGTTGCCAAAGAAAAGTTATGCGAAAATAGAATTGATGCAAGAAGATTTGTTTGCTTTAAACAATACCTTTAAAGTTTCTTTTTTTGAAGGAAATACTATGTTTGATAAAACGTATTTATTCAGAAAAAACACGATTAATTTAAAGGCATTACAAGCGGTTCCCTTAATGGAAGCAAAAGGTGTTTTGGTAAAATAAAAACCCTATTAATAATTTTAATAGGGCTTGATTTTTATTTCTATTTAGGCCAATTCTAATTCTTTAGTTCTTAGCTTTTTTGCAGCCTTAACTAAGTTTTTAAGAGCCGTTTTTGTTTCTGGCCAATCTCTAGTTTTTAATCCGCAATCTGGATTAACCCAAATATGTTCTTGTGGTAATACGCTTTTTGCCTTTGTTAAAAGGTGTTCTATTTCTTCTACCGAAGGAATTCTAGGGGAGTGAATATCGTAAACTCCAGGGCCTATTTCATTAGGGTATTTAAAGTTTACAAAAGCATCGAGTAATTCCATTTCAGATCTGGACGTTTCAATGGTAATAACATCAGCATCCATAGCTGCTATGTTAGCAATAATATCATTAAATTCTGAATAGCACATGTGTGTATGAATTTGAGTGTTATCTTTAACTCCACTTGCCGAAATTCTAAAAGCTTTAATGGTCCAGTCTAAATAACGTTGCCATTCTTCTTGCCTTAATGGTAAACCTTCCCTGATAGCAGGTTCATCAATTTGAATAATTTTTATGCCGTTTTTTTCTAAATCTACAACTTCATCTCTAATGGCTAATGCAATTTGGTTACAGGTTGTTTCCCTTGGTTGATCATTACGTACAAAAGACCATTGTAAAATAGTAACAGGGCCAGTAAGCATTCCTTTTAGAGGTAGGTCTGTTAGTGATTGTGCATACTTAGACCATTTAATAGTCATAGGGTTTTCTCGAGATATATCACCAAATAAAATGGGCGGTTTTACACATCTACTACCATAACTTTGTACCCAACCATAGCTACTAAAAGCAAACCCGTTTAGTTTTTCGCCAAAATATTCTACCATATCATTACGTTCAAACTCCCCATGAACTAGAACATCAATACCTATTTCTTCTTGAAAACGAATAGAGTTTTTAGTTTCATTAGCTATTAAAGTATCGTATTCTTCTTGAGACAAAAGACCCTTTTTAAATTTTGCTCTCCAGCTTCGCACTTCTTTTGTTTGAGGAAAAGAACCAATAGTTGTTGTTGGAAACAATGGTAAGTTGAGAGCTTTTTGTTGTTCTTTTTGACGAATAGTAAACTCGTTTTTACGTTGACTATCAGAATCTTTTAATTCTAGAACTCTGCGTTTTACATTCTGATTGTGAATTAGCGTAGATGTACTTCTGTTTATATTGGCAAGTTTATTTTCTTCAAATAGAGAAAGGTATTCTTCTTTATAATCTGATAAAAGACCTTTAAGTGTAGCAATTTCTTGTAGTTTCTGTTTTGCAAATGCTAACCATGATTTTACATCTGTAGATAAACTTTTGGTGTTTGTTTCTAAATTTAAATCATATGGACTATGTAATAAAGAACAAGATGAGGTAATCCAAATATTTTCATTACCAACTTTGTCTATTGCTTTTTGAATGAATTTTAAAGAGTTTTCAAAATCATTTTTCCAAATATTTCTTCCGTCTACAATACCTAAAGATAGTTTTGTATTTGGGTTAAAGAATTTTGATTCTATGATGTCATCCAATTGAGACGAACATCGTACTAAATCTAAATGTAGAGTGTCAACAGGAAGTTGTAATGCTGTTTCTAGGTTCTCACCATAGCAATCAAAATAATTAGCTAAGAATACCTTTAAATCAGGAAATATTTTGTTTATTTTTTCATAAGTAGTAGTAATTGCATGTCTTTCATTATTGTTTAGGTTTAAAGCTAAACAAGGTTCGTCAAATTGAATGCATTCAACATCTAATGTTACTAATTCATCAATAACTTCAAAATAAACAGGAAGTAGTTTTTCTAATAAATCTAA
This sequence comes from uncultured Algibacter sp., assembly GCA_938003745.1. Lineage (GTDB taxonomy): Bacteria > Bacteroidota > Bacteroidia > Flavobacteriales > Flavobacteriaceae > Postechiella. The sequence continues at coordinate 1,314 of CALKXS010000032.1, read as the reverse complement.
TCGATTAAAACCAGCTTCTTTTTCTTTACCTAACAACAGAAAGGTTACAGGACCAATTAAAACAGGTTTAGTTTTTATACCTAGTTCTAAAGCTTCTTTGTATTCGTTTATTATTTTGGTAGAGAAATATTCAAAAGATTGTTCTTTTTCAAATTCAGGAACAATGTAATGGTAATTGGTGTCAAACCACTTTGTCATTTCCATTGCGGTAGCATCATATCCATTTTTCTGAATACCTCTTGCCATAGCAAAATACAAGTCTAATTTATCGCCTTCTTTTAAGTTTTCATAGCGTTTTGGGATGCAACCAAAAGTTAGACAAGTATCTAATACTTGATCATAAAAAGAAAAATCGTTAGAAGGAATAACATCTATACCTGTTTCTTTTTGTAATAACCAATTCTCTTTTTTTATAGTAGCTCCAGCATTTATAAGTGATTCTTTGTCTATTCTTCCAGACCAATAGTTTTCGCAAGCCTTTTTTAATTGACGCTGATTTCCAATTCTTGGGTATCCTAAAATAGTAGTTTTCATATGTTTTTTTATTTTGAAATAACTACGCAAAGGTATATTTGAAGAATATTAATTTATAATTTAAGTTTTAATTAAGGTTAAACTCCTTTAGTTGTTATATTTGATAGAATTAATATCTTTTAAGATGTGATTTTATGAAAGGAACAGAAAATAATTCTAGTTATCAATTGGATGCTATAGACTTTAGAATCTTAAAATTGCTTCAAAAGAATTCTAATTTAACCACAAAAGAGCTTTCGGCTAAAGTGAATTTATCGACTACTCCAGTTTTCGAACGCGTTAAAAAATTAGAAAAATTTGGTTATATAAGAAAGTATGTTGCCGTTTTAGATGCTGAAAAACTTGATAAAGGACTCTCTGTTTTTTGTAACATTACATTAAAAGAGCACACTAGAGAGATAGGAAATCAATTTGTAAAAGACATTTTATCACTAAATGAAGTTACGGAGTGTTATAATGTTTCTGGAGATTATGATTTTTTATTGAAGGTACTTGTTAAAGACATGAAACATTATCAATATTTTGTGTTAAACCATCTAGGGGGTATTAAAAACATTGGGAGTGCTCACAGTACATTTGTTATGGGTGAAATTAAAAACAGCTATGAGGTGCCTATTTAGGCTTTTTATGTAATTTATAATTGAATATCCGTTTTCACTCATAATCCAGAAATATTTGCTATTACAAGTCTATCAAAGAGTTTATCTTCAAAGTATCTTCGGTTTAATTTATATACAAATTCATTGAGGTATAATTGAAGATACTTTCCTTTTATTTTGT
>CALKXS010000031.1 GCA_938003745.1 uncultured Algibacter sp. | reverse complement strand
TTTCCAAAAAGGCAAATAAACCTATTGATTAAATCGATGCGCTCCTCACTATTGGAGTTTCCCCTTTTATCAAGCATAGTAAATAGCAACGGGAAGGCAACTCCTTTGTAAACAATGCCTAACATAAAAATATTGATATTAGTTTGTCCAAACTTCCAATTGGTTCTATCAATATTCAGTATGAGTTTACCTTGCTTGGGAAGTAGGTTGAAAACAAAACGAGCAATAAGGTCTGCATCTAAACTGTAATTAGCAATAAAGTGCTGTATGCATCTTAAAGAAGATTCATAGCTAGATTCGGTATCAAAAGCATTAGCTGGCTTTTCAAAAGTAACTGTTTGTACTTTGTATAAGGCGATTACAAAATGTGAAATCAGTTTTAATCGCGCTAAATTTATTTTTCCTTGTAAATGAGTGTTAAGGACACGAGTTAATTCACTATTTTTAGTGATAACATTGGTTTCCTTCATTAGAGATATAAGTCAGAATTATATATTTAAGACACTGAAAATCAATATTTTAAATCAACTATTTAACACTTAAAACACTAGAAATCAATAGGTTGTGTTTTTTTTTATTATGTGCTAAGTAAAAATACATAAAAACTATAAGCTTCCCTTAAGACAAATACTCCTCCTTTTTACTTATTTTTGAAAAAATATAATCCTATCTATTTCCTAACCAATATTCTATTAGTTTTCACAACTAAGCAGATATGTTTATGAAAAAAAAGAAAAACGTAATAATGAATTACCCAAAAACAAAAACAGGAATTACTGTTGACACCTATTTTAATACTAAAGTTAAAGATCCGTATCGATGGTTAGAAGATGATATAAGCCCAGATACAGAAGCTTGGGTTATTTCTCAAAACAAAATCACTAGCCAATATTTAGATCAAATTCCTTATAGAAAACAATTAAAAGAACGTCTTTCTAATTTATGGAATTACGAAAAAATTGGAGCCCCTTTTAAAGAAGGTGATTATACATATTATTCTAAAAATAAAGGGCTTCAAAACCAAAGTGTTTATTATAGAACCAAAGAAAATGGAGAAGAAGAACTTTTTTTGGACCCAAATACCTTTTCTAAAGAAGGAACTATCTCTTTAGGTGAAATGAGTTTTTCTGAAAACGGAAATATATTAGCTTATTCCATATCCGAAGGCGGTAGTGATTGGCGTAAAGTCATTGTAATGAATGTTATTACAAAAGAAATTACCGAAACTCCTCTGGTCGATATTAAATTTAGCCACATGTCTTGGTATAAAAACGAAGGTTTTTATTACTCTAGTTATGACAAACCAGAAGGCAGTGAACTTTCGGTAAAAACAGATCAGCACAAAGTATACTACCATAAACTAAATACATCACAAAAGGAAGATATTTTAATTTTTGGCGGAACCGAAAAAGAAAAGCATATATATATAAATGCATCCGTTTCTAGAGATAATAAATATTTAATCATAACGCCTAGAGTTTCTACTTCTGGAAATAAACTCTATTTAAAAGATCTCGAAAACCAAAAAAAGTCGTTAATTCCCATTTTAGAACATACCGATAGTGACACATATATTGTTGCAAACACCAATAGTAAACTATACCTAGTAACTAACCTAGGCGCTCCAAATAAAAAAATTGTCACTGTAGATGCTTCAAAACCAACATCAAATAATTGGATTGACTTCATACCAGAAACAGAGCATGTTTTAACACCAACCAAAGGTGGAGGTTATTTCTTTGCAAGCTATATGGTAGATGCACTTTCTAAAGTTAAACAATACGATTATGATGGCAATTTTATAAGAGACATTCAACTTTCTGGATTAGGAACAGTAAGTGGTTTTAGTGGTAAAAAAGAAGAAGAAATTTTATATTTTTCATTTACAAATTATAATACACCATCAAATATAAATACGTTTAACGTTAAAACTGGCAAAACAGACTTATATAGAAAGCCAAAAATTAACTTTGATAGTAATCAATATGAAAGTCATCAAGTCTTTTACACGTCTAAAGACGGAACAAAAGTTCCTATGATGATAACCCATAAAAAAGGTTTAGCATTGAAAGGAAAAAACCCAACTATACTTTATGGTTATGGTGGTTTCAATATTAGTTTAACTCCTGTTTTTAGTATTACAAATGCCATTTGGATGGAGCAAGGCGGTATTTTTGCAGTTCCTAACTTAAGAGGAGGTGGCGAATATGGAAAAACATGGCATGATGCTGGAACACAACTGCAAAAGCAAAATGCATTTGATGATTTTATCGCTGCCGCTGAATACTTAATAGAGAACAATTATACATCATCAAATTATTTAGCACTTAGAGGGGGTTCTAACGGCGGCTTATTGGTTGGTGCAGTAATGGCGCAAAAACCAAAACTCGCTAAAGTAGCGCTTCCTGCTGTTGGCGTATTAGACATGTTGCGTTACCATACATTTACAGCTGGTGCAGGTTGGGCTTATGATTATGGAACAGCTGAAGACAACATAGCGATGTTTGAATATTTAAAAGGATACTCACCAGTTCATAATATTAATGAAGGCATTGAATATCCAGCAACTTTAGTAACTACAGGAGATCATGATGATAGAGTAGTACCAGCACATAGTTTTAAATTTGCTGCCGAATTACAAAGCAAACAAACAGGAAACAACCCAACTCTAATTCGAATTGAAACCGATGCTGGGCATGGTGCAGGAACACCAATTAGTAAAACCATAGAACAGTACGCCGATATTTTTGGTTTTACACTGTATAACATGGGTTTTAAAACCTTACCAAATAAAACTAGTAAATAATAATCATTCGTCATTTTGAACGTGTTTCAGAATCTCATTTTTAATTACAATGCTAAAAGTAAAAGACTTATCGTTTCGGTATAAAAAACAAAACATTTTGGAAGCCATAAGCTTTAATGTAGAAGTAGGCGAACACTTTTCGATTATTGGAGAAAGTGGCTCTGGTAAAAGCACGCTTTTGAAATTACTCTACGGAACTTATGATTTAAATGAAGGCGACATATTCTGGAAAGACAATGAAATTCTCGGACCAGAACACAATCTTATCATTGGGTCAGAATACATGAAATATGTATCGCAAGAATTCGATTTAATGCCATTTATAACAGTTTCGGAAAACATTGGAGCCTTCTTATCTAATTTTTATCCTGAAGAGAAACAAGAACGCATAAATGAGCTTCTTAATGTTGTAGAGCTAAACAAGTATGCAAACATTAAGGTTAAAGAATTAAGTGGCGGGCAAAAACAACGGGTTGCCTTAGCTAGAGCTATTGCAAAACAACCCGAAATAATCTTATTAGACGAACCTTTTAGTCATATTGATAATTTTAAAAAACAATCCTTACGAAGGAGTTTATTCAAACATTTAAAAGAAAAAAATATTACATGTATTGTAGCTACACATGATAAAGATGATGTTTTATCATATTCTGATAACATGATTGTTTTACATGGTGCTAAAATTATGGCAAGCGGAGCACCTAAAGAATTATATAATAATCCTAAAGGTAAATTAATTGCTTCATTTTTTGGAGAATTTAATGTGATAAATGATTGTATTGTCTATGCGCATCAACTAAAAGTTGTTAAGCAGTCTGATTTAAAAGGAATCGTAAAACAGTCGTATTATAAAGGAAATTATTATTTAATTGAAATTGATTTAAATGGTAATCTTGTGTTTTTTGATTATGATGAAACTCTTGAAAAAGAACTTGAAATTTGTTTAGAAATAAATTAAATCACCTTTTGAATTTCAAAACTCAACTCTCTAAATTTAACAACATCACCAACCATTTTACTCATTAACAATTTACCAATAGGCGTGCTTGAAGAAATAGCATAAAATTTATCATTTTCAACTTTTAATTCTCCGGCACTTATTCCTATAAAGTAATTGGCTTGTGCTGTATAAACCACACTACCTAAGCTTATTTTTTTTGTGGAATTAGAAATATCTATTTTTGAAAGCAATTCTTTTGTTTTCTGAATTTCTGCCAATTGATGTCCTGCTTTTTCACGCTCTAATTGCAACATTGCTCTACCTGTTTCGTGCTTGTCTCCCGCAGAACTTTTCGTTTCGGATGTTAATGATGTTTGTATCTCGTTTATAGTATGTTGTATAACTTGAAATCTATGTTCTATAAACTCTGAACAGGCATTAAATAATAGCTCCTTAATTTCTAACTTTTTTTTCATCCTTTTCTGGGTAATCTAGCACTCCAAAATACACCATTTGTTTTATAATCCAATCGGTTCGTCCTTGAATATAATTTGATCTTGGATTTGGTAATATCGCAGCAATGGAAGAAGCTTCAAGTTTAGATAAATTTCTTGTCGATTTTTTAAACCAATGCTTCGACGCAGCTTCTGCACCAAAAACACCTTTACCCATTTCAATACTGTTTAAATATACCTCCATAATTCGCTCTTTGCTCCAGCACAATTCTATTAAAAAGGTAAAATAGGTTTCCAAGCCTTTCCTAAACCAACTGCGTTGCGACCATAAAAAAACATTTTTTGCTGTTTGCTGACTTATCGTACTTGCTCCTTTAATTCGTTTTCCTTTTTTATTATACTCAAAAGCCTTTTCTATGGCTTTAAAATCAAAACCATTATGATTTAAAAAAATCTGGTCTTCACTACAAATAACAGCTAATTGTAAGTTTTTAGAAATATGGTCTAAACTCACCCAATCATGTTCCCAAAGAACTCTTAAAGACTGCTCTTGTGGTTCAAAATACCTGACAACCATAAGTGGCGTAACTTTTACAGGCACGTATTTGTATAGAAAAGCCATACCTATTGAAAATGCAACCAACCAAAATATAATTTTGAAAATGAATCTGAAGAGGCGTTTTATTATATTCATTTATGTTTTTAAAAATGGATTTAATTTTTATTTGGTAATCTTAATAATATAAACAGATTACTTCGTCATACTTTCTCGTAATAACATTAAACTAAATCGGCCAATTCTTTTCCTACTAAACTACCAATTGCAACACCCATACCGCCAAGTCTGACACCACAAAACACATTATTACTTAATTGTTTTACAATAGTTTTTTCTGGTTTCCTACGCCCATAATACCACTCCAACGATAATCAATCTCAAAAGGAATATCTGGTAAAATTATTGTTTTTAATAGACTTTCAAGTTTGTTTTGAATTAACGCTGTTTGATTTAATTCTATTGTTTCTTCTGTTTTAAAATCTAGATTTCTGCCACCACCCAAAAGAATTATTTGGTCTATATTTCTAAAATAATAATACCCTTTATCTAAATGATAATGTGCCTTTAATATGTAAATTTTTTATTGGTTTTGTTATTAAAACCTGAGCTCTTGCTGGTTTCACATCTTCTTTTAAAAGCTTAGAAGCAAATCCATTTGTAGCAATTAGCATTTTTGATGTTGAAACCTAAAACTGATTGGTTTTTATTTTAACAGAACTAGCATCATCTAAAAAACTTTCTACAATGCAATTATTTAAAATTTTAATGCCTTTGGTTTGAACTTTTTTCAACAAAGCATCCATCATCATTCTTGTGTCTATTTGTCCTTCAAACTGATTAAAAATGTATTGTTCTTTCATTTTTTTGAAATTAAAGCTGTTGCTTTTTGACGAAAAAACAATATCTCTAAAAAGTGGATGTAGTATCTTGTTTACTTAATTTAATTTTGACAAACACGTATTGAATAAAATAGAATCTTTTTCTGAAAACAATTCATAACCACCGTTATTTTGATAGTTTATTGTTTTTGAACCTAACGTTTGTAATAATAGACCTAAACCATCTGAACGCTTTTTTACAAGCTGAATAACATCATCTTCGGTATGTCTAAAATCTCACTCAAACTTCCAAAACAAGCAAATCCTGCATTCTTTGTACTGGCTCCTTGTGGTAAAGTCCCTTTCTCTAAAACTAAAATATTGGCTTTTGGGAATCTGTTTTTTAATTGCAAGGCACAATTGAGCCCAACAATACCACTACCAACAATTGTAAAATTGATGTTAGTTAACCAACTTTTTATTTCCCAATAGGATAAACTCATAGGTGATAGTAAAAATAACAAATTTATTATATGAATCTGTATTTCGCGTTAAGGATGGAGCAATTGTTGGAGCTCCTCGCAGAGAGCGATTTGCGAGAGCCTGACTTTTGCTTTTTTCTAGCAAAAGTCAGGCCATAAAAAAACTCCGAAATTGCTTTCGGAGTTTTATATTATTCTTGATCTGTTTTTTTCATTTCGAAATCTTCCATAAACTTGGTAGTATAATCTCCTGCCAAATAATCTGGATGATCCATTAACTGCCTATGAAATGGAATGGTAGTTTTTATACCTTCTATTACAAACTCGTCTAAAGCACGTTTCATTTTATTGATGGCCTCTTCTCTAGATTGCGCTGTTGTTATTAACTTAGCAATCATAGAATCATAGTTTGGAGGAATAGAATACCCTGCATATACGTGAGTATCTAAACGTACACCATGACCACCTGGAGCATGTAACGTTGTTATTTTTCCTGGTGACGGTCTAAACCCATTGTAAGGGTCTTCGGCATTAATTCTACATTCTATAGAGTGTAATTTTGGATTGTAATTTTTACCCGAAATTGGCACACCTGCGGCTACTAAAATCTGCTCGCGAATTAAATCGAAATCTATAACCTGTTCTGTAATTGGATGCTCTACTTGGATACGCGTGTTCATTTCCATGAAGTAGAAATTCCTATGTTTATCTACCAAAAACTCTACAGTTCCTGCTCCTTCATATTTAATGAATTCTGAAGCTTTTACAGCTGCTTCTCCCATTCTTTTACGAAGATCATCTGTCATAAACGGAGAAGGAACTTCTTCTGTTAATTTTTGATGACGACGTTGTACTGAACAGTCTCTCTCTGACAAATGACAAGCTTTACCTGTAGAATCACCAACAATTTGAATTTCGATATGTCTTGGTTCTTCAATAAGCTTTTCCATGTACATATCATCATTTCCAAATGCTGCTTTAGATTCTTGTCTAGCTGAGTCCCACGCGTCTTTTAAATTTTCTGGTTTAAAAACACCTCGCATACCTTTACCTCCACCACCGGCAGAAGCTTTAAGCATAACAGGATATCCTGTTTCTACAGCTAGTTTTTCACACTCTTCAAAATCTTTTATAACACCATCACTTCCTGGTACACATGGTACACCGGCAGCTTTCATAGTTTCTTTAGCATTTGCTTTATCTCCCATACGGTCAATCATATCTGCCGAAGCACCTATGAATTTGATACCATGTTCTTCACAAATTTTAGAAAATTTTGCATTTTCAGATAAGAAACCATATCCTGGGTGAATTGCATCAGTATTTGTAATTTCTGCTGCTGCAATAATGTTTGACATTTTTAGGTAAGATTCGCAACTTGGAGCTGGACCTATACACACAGCTTCGTCTGCAAATTTAACATGTAAACTTTCGGCATCTGTAGTAGAATAAACAGCTACTGTTTTAATACCCATTTCTTTACAGGTTCTAATAACACGTAATGCTATTTCTCCCCTATTTGCTATTAATATCTTTTTAAACATAACGTCTTAAATTAAAAATTACAAATTCCAATCGCCAAATTCCAAATATTGGATTTCGAGATTTGTGTATTGGAATTTTTAATAGGTTATGATGGATCTACTAAAAATAATGGTTGATCAAATTCTACTGGAGAAGCATCATCAACTAATATTTTTACTATTTTACCTGAAACTTCAGATTCTATTTCATTGAAAAGTTTCATAGCTTCAATAACACAAAGCACGTCTCCTTCTCCAATAGATTGTCCAACTTCAACAAATAAAGGTTTGTCTGGTGCTGGTTTTCTATAGAAAGTTCCTATAATAGGTGATTTTATTGTGATGTATTTTGAGTCTTCATCTGCTGCAGGTACTGCAGGCGCTACTGGTACAGCTACTTCTGTAGCTACAGGTTGTGCAGCAATAGGTGCTACTGGTATTTGAGTTGCTGGTACTTGATGCACAATAGTTGTGTCTGACTCTGAACCTGTTCTAATGGTGATTTTAATATCATCCATCTCCAATTTAACCTCGCTTGCTCCAGATTTGGCTACAAATTTGATTAAGTTTTGAATCTCTTTAATATCCATAATTTAATTTTATTAATTAGTAAAATGGTTGGTTTATATAATTAGTAGGCCCATTTTAAATAAATGGCACCCCAATTGAATCCGCCCCCAAAGGCTGCAAAAATAACATTATCTCCTTTTTTCAGTTGAGATTCATAATCGTTTATAAGTAATGGAAGTGTTGCCGAGGTAGTATTTCCATACTTTTCTATATTCATCATAACCTTTTCAGGTTCTAACTCTATTCTATTTGCTGTAGCGTCTATAATACGTTTGTTAGCTTGATGTGCAGCTAACCAATCTACAGTCTCTTTAGTAAGATTATTGCGTTTCAATATTCTCTCTGCAGCATCAGCCATATTAAATACGGCATTTTTAAATACTGTTCTTCCTTCTTGAAATGCATATTGACCGCCATCTGCTAAAGCTTCTGCTGTCAATTTATGAGAAGACCCTCCGTAAGTAGCTTGTAAAAACTCTCTACCAGTACCGTCACTTCTTAAATACTCATCTTGTAAACCTAAGCCTTCGTTACTACCTTCAAAAAGAACAGCACCTGCCCCATCTCCAAAAATAATACATGTTGCTCTATCTTTGTAGTTAATAATAGATGACATCTTATCTGCCCCAATTAATAATACATTTTTATAACGACCAGATTCGATATAGCTAGCTGCTACAGACATACCAAATAAGAAACTTGAACATGCTGCATCCATATCAAAAGAAAATGCATTTACAGCACCAATCTCCGAAGCCGTAAAAGAAGCTGTTGAAGCTGCTTTCATGTCTGGAGTAGCTGTAGCTACAATGACCAATTCTATATTTCTAGGATCTATACCTTTTTTGTTAATAAGATCTTGAGCCGCTTTAATGGCTAAATATGAAGTTCCCTTACCGTCATCTTTAAGAATTCTACGCTCCTTAATTCCGGTACGGGATGTTATCCATTCGTCATTTGTATCAACCATAGTCTCAAGAATTTGATTGGTTAATACATATTCTGGCACATACGCGCCCACAGCTGTAATTGCTGCAGAAATTTTATTCATAACTTATTAGTTAATTTGACCAAAAGGGATCATTATAATTTGACTAAAATGCTCAAAATTTCGTGAAAACTACTAAATTTTTGGCTTAATACAGCACAAATTAAGTTGTTTTTATTTTACAGAATAGCATATGACAAAAAAAACGCTCACATGTGAGCGTTTTTATATATGCGTGCATAATACTTATGCTAAATTTTCTACTGCCTCAGAGTTATCAATTAATACTTGACCTCTGTGATATAATTTACCTTCAAACCAGTGCGCTCTGTGATATAAGTGAGCCTCTCCAGTTGTTGGGCAAGTAGCAATCTGTGGCGCAGTTGCTTTATAATGTGTTCTTCTTTTATCTCTTCTTGTTTTCGAGATTTTTCTCTTAGGATGTGCCATTTTTTATAGTTATTTATCCGTTAATAGATTCTTTAATTTATTCCAACGAGGATCCATATCATCCTCTTTTTTATTCTCTTCTTCTTTAAACCTAGGGCTTAATTCTTCTAACTTATCTAGTATTTCAGAATCTAACGTACCATCTTCAATTCCAGGATGTATACGCTTTATTGGTACAGCAAGAACAATTAGTTCGTATATGTACTGTTGAATGCTGATTTCATATGTACCATGCGGTATGATAAGAATATCAATATTTTCGTCATTATATTCATCACCAAAATTAACAACCAAATCAGACTCATTTTCAATGGTTTGATTATACAGCTCATTAGTTGTATCACAATTAATATTAACAAATCCTGAAATTTTAAAATGTAATTCTAGTAAAGTTGACTTTTTTTCTAAAAGAAGGTCTACTTTAACTTGTGCATTGTTAAAATCTTCATACTCAAAATGTTTAAAGAACGCATTCTTAATATCATAATCAAATTGATGTTTTCCTACCTTTAACCCTACAAATGGAATTGTAAACTCTTTTAATGGCTTCATTATCACATCTAATTTGAGCGTGCAAATATATAACTTTTTATTTATACGCCATTACTTATAAATATTTTTTTGCTTATATCTTTTAAATACATCTCTTTATTCTTTTTACACAAAAAACAGCTCTAAATTACTTATTTTTAGAATGTTTGGAAACCCCTTGTTTTCTTTCGTTTCTTGGAGCTTTCTTTAAAGGGTTAGCTGTAATTTCTTTAAAAGTAAACCTACTTTTAAATATATGAATAGCTGTAAAAATAGCTTCTTTAAAAGAATTCTCATCTGCCTCACCTTTTCCTGCAATCTCGTATGCTGTTCCATGATCTGGAGATGTTCTCACTTTATTTAATCCAGCTGTGTAATTTACCCCTTGTCCAAAGGAAAGTGTTTTAAAAGGAATTAAGCCTTGATCATGATATGATGCAATTATGGCGTCAAAATTTTTATAATTATTAGAGCCGAAAAAACTATCTGCAGCGTATGGTCCGTAAACTAATTTTCCCGATTCTTTTATTTTTTGAAGTGTTGGTCTCATTACATCATCATCTTCACTTCCTATAACACCATTATCTCCTGTGTGCGGGTTTATTCCTAAAATGGCTATTTTGGGTCTTACTATTTTAAAGTCTTGTTTAAGAGAATTATAAACTGTATTTATTTTTTCTTCAATTAACTTAGCTGTAATATGAATTGCTATGTCTTTTACTGGCACGTGATCTGTTAACAAACCAACTCTTAATGTATCTGTCACCATAAACATTAAACTTTCTCCTTCTAATTCTTGTGCTAAATAATCTGTATGCCCAGGAAATTTAAAAGTTTCAGACTGAATATTATGTTTATTTATTGGAGCTGTAACCAACACATCAATTTTATCATTCTTTAAGGCGTTAGTTGCAGACTGTAAAGATTTAATAGCATACTCACCAATTTTTAAATCTTCTTGTCCAAAATTGATATTTACTGGCTCTTTCCAAACATTAAAAACATTAACTTTTGCTAATTGTATTTGATTTAAATCATTTATACTATTAAAATTAATACCCGATTTAAAATGATTTTTATAAAAGGCCATTGTTTTAATAGAAGCAAAAATAACAGGGGTACAAAACTCTAGCATTCTAGAATCTTCGAATGTTTTTAAAACAATCTCACCACCAATTCCGTTTAAGTCACCTATTGATATTCCTACTACTATATTTTCTGCTTTCTTCATTAAAAATGATAACTTTTGTTCGTAATTTTGAATTCCATTTAACGTTGCAAATTTAACTAAATAAACAAATAATATTATGTTTACGGGAATTATTGAAGAAATTGGTGTGGTTTCAAACTTAAAATCAGAAATGGATAATCTTCATATTTCTGTAAAAAGCAATATAACAGGTGAATTAAAAATAGATCAAAGTGTTGCTCATAATGGTGTTTGTTTAACAGTTGTATCTATAAATAATGATGTATATACAGTCACAGCTATTAAAGAAACGTTAGACAAAACTAGTCTAAGTACTTTAAAAGTAAATGATAAAGTAAATCTTGAGCGCGCCATGAAATTAGGAGATAGATTAGATGGGCATATTGTACAAGGACACGTAGATCAAACTGCTACATGTACAAAAATAAAAGAAGAAAATGGTAGTTGGATATTTAGTTTTAATTATGATTATAATCTAAACAATATAACTATAGAAAAAGGTTCTATTACTGTAAATGGTACCAGTTTAACTGTTGTCAATTCTCAAAAAGACACTTTTAGCGTTGCTATTATTCCATACACCTATGAACATACAAATTTTAACACTTTTAAAAAGGGAAGTATAGTAAATTTAGAATTTGATGTATTAGGAAAATACGTTACAAAATTGGCTAGTTTAAGAGACTAATTAATCTTGTTTTTGCCTCAATAAGTTTTTAGCACCATAAAACATAGCAATAAAAACACCTAATAGAACACCGCCATCTATTGGTAATCCTACTGGCGGAGTGCCTGGAGGCGGAGGTTCTGGGGGCACTACCTGAGCTACACATACAAAACTTATTAATACAAATAAGATTGAGGCAAATATTCTTTTATTTTGTATATTCATTTAATCACAAAAGTATTAAAAATTGTGAGTAATCAAAACGAAAATCAGTTTTTATCTCAAAAAAACACGATTAAATACGTTTTTCATGGTTAAAGCTAAATTGATATTAGATTCTTTTGAAGAATCTAAACATTAAAAACAACTTTATCACTCACAATGTTAACTTTCTTGATTTGATAATAAATCGATTGTCTCTAAAAGTGGAGTGCTTATGGACATAATTTTAAAGGTTTTAAGTCAGAAATAAATATCTTGAAATTATGAAAAAAAGCGTTTAAAAAGGAATCTATTCGATTAAGTTACCAACGGGTAAATATTAAAGAATTAGCATATAAATTAGGTGTTGATCTCCAACGTATCTAAAAATAGCTGAAAGATTCAAAGAAAGAACCTCATAGCCTATATATAAAATTATCTAATTCTAATAGAGTTAGCATTGTTACTCATAAAAAAGTACAAAAAAATTAAAAGAGACCCAAATAGAACTTGAAATATTTAAAAAAGCCATTCACATTTTTTCCAAGAAAGATGGGAGTGTTATCAATTCATAGCGAATCATAAAGAATTATATTCCATCGAAAGAATCTGTAAGGTATTAAAAGCAAATGGGAGTTGTTATTATTGTTTACATACCTCTTAGTCAACAATTATTAGAGAATCAACAGACTATACTACGCTTATAAAACAAGAATTTAAAGCAAGTAAAAAATGTTATAGCAGCATTAGAACTACTAAATTGTTACAATCAAAAGACTATGTCGTATCTCCCAATAGAGTTGCTAAACTTATAAGAATAAATGGTTGGCGTATCATTGTAAAAAAAAACAAAGTAACTACAGATGCTAATCACAAAGAATTTATTTGTAAAATACGCCTAGTAGACGACAAAAATACAACGTATTGACATTCAGTATATTATGTAGATAATTCTGACTTATATCTCTAATGAAGAAAACCAATATTATCACTAAAAATAGTGAATTAACTCGTGTCCTTAACACTCATTTACAAGGAAAAATAAATTTAGCGCGATTAAAACTGATTTTCACATTTTGTAATCGCCCTATGCAAAGTACAAACAGTTACTTTTGAAAAGCTAGCTAATGCTTTTGATA